>NZ_RZPW01000178.1:0-9325 GCF_003998455.1 Mesorhizobium sp. M7A.F.Ca.CA.001.08.2.1
GCTCCACACCAGCTTGGAAGCGGTGAGGCCGCTCTGGCTGCGCCTCCAGGCGGACGGTGTGTGCACCGCCCACCAGAATTATGCCTGGGCCGAGGGGATCGTCGCGCGGCTAATGCCGGAAGGTGCGGAACTGCTCATCGTGGAGGTAAACGATGCCGTGACGGGCGCGCCGCGAATGCTGGTGCCGCTGATACGGCGGCCGGCCTTCCGCCATCGGGTGATCGAATGGCTGAGCTGTGGCGTTTGCGACTATTCGGCACCGCTGCTGGCAGATGCCAGCCCGTGGACGATGCAATCGGCGCAGGCCGCGTGGGCTGCGGTGCGTTCCGTGCTGCCGCCGGCGGACCGCATCCAGATCACGGGAATTCCGCAATCGATCAGCGGCGTCGCCAACCCTCTGGCCTTGCTCGCAGCCACGCGCGATTCCCTGCATACCAGCTTCGGCCTCGCCATCGACGGCGACCCGGAAACCGTGCTCAAGCGCCTATGCCGGCCATCCTTCGTCAAGGCCTTCAACAAGGACTGGCGCCGCCTCGAACGGCTTGGCGACGTGGAACTGGTCGAAGCCAACACGCCGGCCCTGGTGGAGGTCATCTTCGGCGGCCTGGTCCGGATGCGGCTCAGCCGCTTTCGCGAACTGGGCCGCTTCGACCTGCTGACGCAGGCGACGGCTGTCGACTTCTATCGAAACGCCGCTCTCGAGGGCCTGTCGGATGGATCGGTGCGGCTCTTCGGGTTGCGTGTTGGTGAAGCTCTGATCGCCGTACAATACCTGCTGATCCATCAAGTCACCGTTCATGCTCTGCTGATCTCAATCGATCAGGGCGCGGTGCCCAATGTCTCGCCGGGACTTCTGATCATGGGCAAGTTGATGAGCTGGGCGCGCGGCCGCGGTTTCGATTATTTCGACCTGTCGGTCGGCAACCAGAGTTATAAGGAACATATGGGTGCCGTGGGTTCGGGCCTGCGCGAGCTTTGCCACGGGATTACGGTGCGAGGCAGCGCCGTGAGCGCAGCCATCGAGGTCCGCAACCGGACCGAGGTGTTCGTGCGCTCCAAACCTCGGCTGCTGAAGAGGCTCCAGGGACTGATGCGGGACTTGCGGCGCCTGCGTGGGGGATCGGAATGACGGGAGAAGCATGTGGCAAGCTACGCGGCGCGAACGACTCCGATAAGGGATTTGCCCGGTGGGCGGTTTTCCCCGACTGTCGCCAACGCTGATGCAACCGCGCACTTCACGGCTCGGCTGCACACCAGTTTCGATACCGTAAGGCTGCTATGGCTGCTGCTTGAGGCGCACGGCGTCTGCACTGCCCATCAGCACTATGCCTGGGTCGAAGGAATCGCCGCACGGCTGATGCCCAAGGACGCGGACCTGGTCGTCATCGAGGTGAGTGACGCCGTGACCGGCGCGCCGGCCATGCTGCTGCCGCTGATGCGGCGCCGGGCCCTCGGCCACCACGTCATCGAATGGCTGAGCTGCCGCGTGTGCGACTACTCGGTGCCGCTGCTGGCGGATGGGAGAGCGTGGACCAGGCAGAGTGCCGACGCCATGTGGGCGGCGGTCCGTGCCGTTCTGCCACCGGCGGATCGCATCCATATCGCGGGGATCCCGCAGCAGATCCACGGCCTCGTCAATCCGCTGGCACTGCTTTCGGTGGCGCGCGATTCCATCCAGGTCACCTCCGGCCTCGTCCTGCACGGCGACCCGGAGACGCTCATCAAGCGGATCTGCAAGCCGTCCTTTGCCAAGGCCTTCCGCAAGCATTGCCGCGGCTTCGAACAGCTTGGTGGCCTCGCTCTGGTCGAGGCCGACACGCCTGATCTGACCGAGGAGCTCCTGGATGTGCTGCTGGAATTGCGGCTGAAGCGTTTTCGTGAGCTTGGGCGTTTCGACCTCCTGACGCAGGTCCCGGTCGTCGATTTCTACCGCGCCGCGGCGCTGCAAGGCCTGTCCAATGGATCGGTGCGGCTCTTCGGTCTACGCGTCGGTGAAGCCTGGCTCGCCTCCATCTATGTGCTGGTCAGAAAAGGCACACTTCACGCCCTCCTGCTGGGCATCGACCAGAACGCGGTCGCCAATGTCTCACCCGGCCTGACGACGATGGGCAAGCTGATGATGTGGGGATGCGAGCGGGGCTTCGACTATTTCGACCTGTCGGTCGGCGGCCAGGGCTACAAGCAACATATTGGTGCCGCGAGTTCGGTTCTGGCCGAGATCTGCGAACCGGTGACGGTGCGGGGCAGGGCTGCGAACGCAGCCATTCTGCTGCGCAGCCGGGTCGAAGGCATGACGCGGTCGCGCCCCCGGCTGCTCAAGGCCGTCCAGGGCCTGACGCGCCGCTTGCGGCGATTGAAGAATTGAGGACGAGCGTCTGCCGGTGCCAACGACCGATGCAAAGAGGCACCAAGGCACGGCAAGGTTGTTGACAGGGTTGGTTAGCTCTATATTTGAAAGCGCCGCTTGACGTTCAGAAATGAGTGTTCCCGGCGGATTTTTTGAATTTGGCGTTTTGGGTAGATCATTTCGATGAATGCAAGTTCAGGAGATGGGATTCGTTCCATCCTCATTATTCAAACGAAGTTCACTGGAGATGTCACTCTGACATCTGCCTTGGTGCACAATATGCGTCTTGCTTATCCGCAAGCATCGGTAACAATGCTTTGCGCGCCTGGTCTCAAGCAGTTCATTGTCGCGCAAGGGATTGCCGATGTTGCTGTTGGCTTTGAAACCAGTGGCAGAGGAAGGACTGCGCTCAAGCGATTGACCGACTATTATGCCGTCATTTCTGCTCTGCGGCGTCGAAAATTCGATCTTAGCATCGACCTTACCGATTCAAAAACCTCACGGATCCTACACCGTTTGACCGGCGCCCCACTTCGCGTGGGGTTCGATCCTCCCGAGCGTCCGTTTAAGTTCTGGGAAATCCAGATGGCAAACGTTCTCGCGGCGCCCTTCGGCCATGGTGGGTCCCATTATCTCTACAGATACCTGTCTCCACTCCACGCCCTCGGGTTGGAGTATCAGGATCCAACGCCTCGGCTGCAGCCCACCAAGCTTGCCCAAGAGGAGTGTGCCAGGCTTCTTGCGGAGAACGCCTTGGCGAAGAAATCATATGTGGCCGTGCATGCGGGCGCGAGGTCCGAGGGGCGTCGTTGGCCGCCGCAATATTTTGCCGCCGTCATCGACGAGATCTACGCAAAAACCGGACTGCGGTCTTTGCTCGTTGGTGGGCCTGATGAAAGGCCCGTTACGCAAAGCATAGTTGAAACGGCAACGTCGCCGGTGGCCACTGTGGTCGGAAAGGCCTCGCTTGAAGTCCTTGTCGCGTTGTTGGCAGAAGCGGCAATCTTCCTTGGCAATGACAGCGGCCCGATGCACGTTGCAGCGTCTGTTGGAACTCCGGTGGTGGGATTGTTCGGTATGCAGTCTCCTGATCTATGGGGTCCGTTTGTTGTCCCCAACAAAACGCTCCGGCCGTCCATGCCTTGTCCATGTATAGCTCCAGGTGTTTGTAAAGAATACAACCCAGGTGCAGTCCATTGTGTTCAGCGGCTTCAGGTTGCTGAAGTCGCAGAAGCGACACTCGATCTCATCGGGGAGGTTCGAAAATCCGCTCATTCGGGCATGCCGGCCGCTTCGTAGGCTGGCGACCGAACGAAGCTGCACGTGTGCTCCATCCGGGGCCGCTCAAGGCTGGTCAGGTCTGACGCGCCGCTTGCGGCGATTGAAGGATTGAGGACGAGCGTCTGTCGGTCCTGTCGACGACCGATGCAAAGAGGCACCAAGGCCGGCAAGCTTGTTGACAGGGTTGGTTGGCTCTATATTGAAAGCGCCGCTTGACGTTCAGAAATGAGTGTCCTCGGCAGATTTTCTCAAGTTGGCGTTTTCGGCAGATCGTCTCGATGAATGCAAGTTTAGGAGATGGGATTCGTTCCATCCTCATTATTCAAACGAAGTACATTGGAGATGTCGTTCTGACATCTGCTTTGGTTCGCAATCTGCGTCTCTCTTATCCACAAGCATCGGTAACCATGCTTTGTGCGCCGGGTCTCAAGCAGTTCATCGTCGCGCAAGGGATCGCCGATGTTGCCGTTGGCTTTGAATCTCGCGGCAGAGGAAGGACTCTGCGCAAGCGTTTGAGCGACTATCGTGGCGTCATCTCTGATCTGCGGCGAAAATTCGATCTTAGCATCGACCTTACCGATTCAAAAACCTCGCGGATGATGCATCGTTTGATCGGCGCTCCACTTCGCGTCGGCTTCGACCCTCCCGAGCATCCGATGAAGTTCTGGGAAATCCAGCTTGCAAACGTTCTCGCCGCGACCTTCGGACAGGGCGGGGCCCATTATCTCTACAGGAACCTGTCTCCGCTCCACGCGCTTGGGTTGGATTGTCAGGACCCGACGCCTCGGCTGCAGCCGACCAGGGCTGCCCAGGAAGAGTGTGCCAGGATTCTTGCGGAAAACGCTTTGGCGAAGAAGTCATATGTGGCCGTGCATGCCGGCGCGAGGTTTGAAGGCCGTTGCTGGCCGCCGCAACATTTTGCTGCGGTCATCGACGAGGTATACGCCAAAACCGGGCTGCGATCCCTCCTCGTTGGTGGGCCGGATGAAGGGCTTGCCGCGCAAAGGATCCTTGAAGCGGCAGCGTCGCCGGTCGCAAGTGCCGTCGGAAAAGCCTCGCTTGAGGTCTTGACCGCATTGTTGGCCGAAGCGTCGATTTTTCTTGGCAATGAGAGCGGCCCGATGCACATTGCGGCCTCTGTCCGAACTCCAGCGGTGGGGCTGTACGGTCTGACGTCGCCAGAGCAATGGGGCCCGTTCGGTGTTCCCAACCGGACGCTCCAGCCGCCCATGCCCTGCCCATGCATTGCTCCAGGTGTGTGTAAGGAAAACAACGCCGGTAGGGTCTATTGCGTCCAACGGCTCCAGGTTGCCGACGTCGCGGCGGCGACACTCGATCTCATCGGCACGGAAGTTCAAAAATCTGCCCATTCCGGCATATCAGCCGCTTAGCAGAGCGGCAGCGACGGACGATAGTTTGGCGGCGCGGTCGTGCACAGTTCATCTTCGTGTGCTTCACGTCTTGATTCAGGCCAAGGCCCAAGCATGTTCAAAAGATTGGTAAATTGACCGGGCCGCATCCTGCGCTGTCCGCGAAATTGACAGGACGGCGCGTCTCCGCCATCCTTGACCCCAGTCGTCAGGCTGCCGACAGCGGCCGCGTTGCGTGTCAGGGCGACCGAGGGCAGTGTCATGTTCAGTCCCGTCACAGGTCAGAATTCCAAGCGCTCCGCGGTGCGCAAGGCGCTCGATCGTCACAAGGTCTACATCACCGCGCAGCGTTTTTCGGCAGGCACCTACCAGGCCCGGGTTCTGGTCGACGGCGAGGCCTATTGGGTCGACGAATTCCGGCTGAGCCAGTTGCAGCAAGGGCTGTCGCCGGCGGAGCTCGAGTTGACGCCGGCCGCTGACGATTGAGAGCGTGACTGGCTTGTTCCTGGCCGCCGTGCTTCGATCTTTGCGATGACCACTCCACCAAAGCTCAAAGCCTATCGCGCCAAACGCGAATTCGCCAAGACGCCGGAACCGGCTGGCGGGCTCGTCAGCATCGACGGCAACCGCTTCGTCGTGCACAAGCACCACGCCACCGCAGACCATTATGATCTGCGACTGCAGGTCGGCGATGTCTTGAAGAGCTGGGCGGTGCCGCGCGGCCCTTCGCTCAATCCGGCCGACAAAAGGCTGGCGGTCGAGACCGAGGATCATCCGCTCGAATATATCGACTTCGAGGGCGTCATTCCCGAGGGCGAGTATGGCGGCGGGCCGATGATCGTCTGGGACACCGGCAGCTGGGCGCCGATGGACGATGTCGAAAAGAGCTTGCGCACCGGCGCCTTCAAGTTCCGGCTGGCCGGCGACAAGCTCAATGGCGGCTGGATGCTGACCCGGCTGAAGCCGAAACCCGGCGAAGACGAAAATAAGAAGAACTGGCTGCTCTTCAAGGAGCGCGACCTCGCCGCCGACACCGCGCTTGACATCCTCACGGCCCGGCCGGAAAGCGTCAAATCCGGATTGCGCATCGAGGAACTGGCGGCGCCGGCGAAGCCAGCCGCCAAACCCGCGCCCAGACAGGGATCGCTGAAGCCCGGCACGCTGCCGGGCGCATTCAAGGCTCCCATGCTTGCCCGTATCGAGCCGCAACTGGCGACGCAGGTGCCAAAGCCGCCCGATGGCGAAGACACCAAACAAGTCTGGCTGCACGAGATCAAATTCGATGGCTACCGCACCATGGCGCATCTCACTGACGGCGCGGTCAAGCTGATCACCCGTGGCGGCATCGACTGGACGAAGCGCTATGGCGACCTGCCGCATGCGTTCGCCAAGCTGCCGTGCTGCGACGCCATCATCGATGGCGAGATCGTCGTGCTCGATGCCAAGGGCATCAGCCGCTTCGCGCTGCTGCAGGATGCGCTGGCCGAGGGCGCCGGCAGCAAGCTCCATTTCTACGCCTTCGATCTTCTCCATCTCGACGGCTGGGACCTGACCAAGGCGCCGCTGGTCCGGCGCAAGGCGCTGCTGGCGCAGATGCTGTCGGGCCTCGGCGCCAATTCCGCCATCCAGTTCTCCGACCATGTCGAGGGTTCGGGGCAGGGGCTCTACGACCAGGCGTCGGAACTTGGGCTGGAGGGTGTCGTCTCCAAGCGCGCCACGGCCATCTATCAGAGCGGCCGAAGCAAAAGCTGGACCAAGACCAAGGCGTTGCTGTCAGACGACTTCGTCATCGCCGGCTTCACCATCTCCAATGCGGCCGAAGGGTTGGCGGCGCTCGGCATGGCAGAGTTCGCGGATGGTGAATTGCATTATCGCGGCAAGGTCGGCACCGGTTTCGATGCCGCCACCGCCGGTGAGTTGCTCGCCAGGCTGGAGCCGTTGCGGGAAGGCGCCACCGCGCCCGAGGGCGCCCCGCGCGAAATCATGCGCGAGATGAACTGGGTGCGGCCGCTGCTGTCGGCGCGCATCCATTACGCCAACCGCACATCGGACAACGCACTGCGCCACGGCGTCTTCCGCGGTTTGAGGGATGTCGGCCTGTCGACGCCGGTCTCGTCCAAACGCAAGCGGCTGATCGCCGAGGCCGACCTTGCCACCATCTGGGTGACCAACCCGACGCGCCGGCTGTTCGGCAAGACCGGCCCGACCAAGCTCGACATCGCGGTCTATTACGCGCTGGTCGGCGATTTCATGCTGCCGCACATTCTCGGCCGGCCGGTGTCGCTGGTGCGCTGCCCGACCGGCCTGCCGAAGGATTGCTTCTTCCAGCGCCACGCCTTCACCGGCATGCCGCCCTCGGTGGTGACATTCGAGGCGACAAATTCCGAGGGCGAAACCAAATCCTATCTCTCGGTCGAAGGCGCGAAAGGGTATCTGGCGCTGGCGCAGTTCGGCGTCGTCGAGTTCCACACCTGGGGCACCCACCGCGCCAGCCTCGACAGACCCGACCAGATCGTCCTCGACCTCGATCCGGGCGAGGGGATCGACTGGCGCGAGGTGGTCGAGGCCGCGGTGCACATCAAGGACGAATTGGAGCGCCTGGGGCTGGTGCCGTTCGCCAAGACCTCCGGCGGCAGCGGCATCCACATCACGGTGCCTGTGACAGGCAAGCAGAACTGGAAGAAACTGCACCAGGCAACCAGCGCGATCGCCACGCATCTGGCGACAACGGCGCCTGATACTTTCACCACCACCATGGGCAAGGACAACCGCAAGAAGCGCATCTTCATCGACTACCACCGCAATGCGCGCGGCCACACCTCCGCAGCACCTTACTCCTTGCGCGCCCGCACCAATCTGCCGGCCTCGACGCCGGTCAGCTGGAGCGACCTCGAATCCATCGATGCGCCGCAGGATCTGAATTATTCGTCGCTGCCGGGGCTGTTGGCGACGTCGGGCGATCCGTGGGCGGAGATTGATAAGTTTGCGCGGGATCTGCCGGTGGTCTCGGGGGCGACGAAGTAGTTGCAGAAGACGAAGTAAGTAGTTGCAGAACAAGGACCGCCGCGATCCGTGGCGCCCCCCTCTGTCCCGCCAGCGTTTCAAATTCCAGTCCATCGACGCTTCCAACAATTTGAATTATTCTCTGTCCACGACCTCAAATGCATGGCGGAAGATTTCGTCAGGGATTTGCCGGTATTGTGTGCGGTCGGTGTAGGATTTGCTCAGCCTCAATCGTCCTCGGACGAAAGCGCTGCAGGTCTTTGTCAGTGCATGACCGCGTAGGAGTGTTTCATGGCGCCCAGGGCAAGTTGGAAAGGTTACCTCAAACTCAGCCTCGTGAGCTGTCCGGTGCGGTTGTATCCCGCCACCAGCGCCAGCGAGCGCATCTCGTTCAATCAGTTGCACAAGAAGACCCATAACCGCATCAACATGAAGCCGGTCGACCCCGAACTAGGGCTCGTCGAGCGTGCTGATCTGGTCAAGGGTTACGAATACGAGGACAAGCAGTACATCATCATCGATGATGCAGACCTCGACGCGGTGCGCATTGAATCCAACCATACGATGAACATCGAGGCTTTCGTCGACGAGGACGAGGTCGACGTCATCTACCAGGACGCGCCCTACTACATGGCGCCCGACGGCGCGATGGCGGAGGAAACCTTCGCCGTGCTGCGCGAAGCGATGCGCAAATCCGGCAAGCTCGCCATCGCCCGCCTTGTGCTGTCGAGCCGCGAGCGCGTGGTGACGATCGGCGCGCGCGAGAACGGCATGTTCGTGTGCACCTTGAGGAACCCGAACGAAGTGCGCGGGACGGCTGAATATTTTGGCAATATTCCAGCTGGCAAGCCCGACCCCGAAATGCTGCAGCTCGCCGAAGCGCTGATCAAGCAGAAGGAAACCACCTTCGATCCGAAGAATTATGAGGACCGCTACGAGGCGGCACTCATGACGATGATCCGCGAGAAGCTGAAAGGCCACAAGCCGATCATTGCGGCGGCACCGGAGCGCGGCAATGTTATCAACCTGATGGATGCGCTGAAGGCGAGCCTGTCGCAATCGAAGCCGCCAGCCAAGTCGAAGAGCAAGGCCGACGAGGTTGCCAAGCCAGCCGCGAAGAAAGCGGCAGCGGGTGGTGCTGCTGAAAATCCGCTGAAGGCCAATCTGCTGAAGGCGGTCGGCAAGAGCAAGAAATGACGGCGCCGGCCGGCGCTGTTTTCGGCACCATCGGCGCGCTGGCGGCGTTTCCGCTCAGACTGGCCGCGCGTGAAGTCGAACGCCAGCACGGCCAGCTGCGGCGCGGCGTCACCAGGCGCACCACGCA
>NZ_RZPW01000179.1:0-9275 GCF_003998455.1 Mesorhizobium sp. M7A.F.Ca.CA.001.08.2.1
GCCTGACGCTCGGCATCCGGAGCAGCAACGAGGCCGTATTCGGCGAGCGGGCTTTCCGGGCCAACCATCTGGTCGTCGAGGAAGAACTCGACATATTCCTTGAGGCCGGGAACGACGCCCAGATGCGCCTTCTTGACGTAGAAGAACAGCGGGCGCGAGACGGGATACTTGCCGCTGGCAATCGTCTCGGTCGAAGGCACGATACCTTCCACGGTGGCGACCTTCAGCTTGTCGGCATTGTTCTCATAGAAGGCGAGGCCGAACACGCCGACGCCGGTCTTGTTGGAGTCGATGCGGGCGAGCGTCTCGGTATAGTCGCCATCGATGTCGACGGCCTTGCCGTCCTTGCGGATGGCAATGCAGGTTTTGCCGATTTCCTTGTCGTCGGCAACGCCGGCGGCCTTGAGAGCAGCCTTGTCACAGCCGGCATCGAGAAGCTTGGTCTCGAACACTTCGCGCGTGCCGTGCTTTTCGCCCGGAATGTAGGCGGCGATGTCCCAGTCGGGCAGCTTCGGATTGACCTGGCTCCACTTGGTGTTCGGATTGTCGACGAGCTTGCCGTCGACGACCAGCTTGGCCGCGAGCGCCTTGTAGATGTCGGCGGGAACCAGCGCCCAGTCCGGGCCCTTGATGTCGGTGGCGAAGACGATGCCGTCATAGCCGATCCGGACTTCCTGGACTTCCTTCACGCCGGCGGCGGCGCAGGACTTGAGTTCGTCCGCCTTGATCGGACGCGACGAGTTGGCGATGTCGATCGTGTCTTCGCCGACGCCCTTGCAGAATTCCTTGATGCCGGCGCCGCTGCCGCCGGATTCGACGACCGGGGTCTTGAAGTTGGTGAACGTTTCGCCGAACTGCTCGGCAACGATCTTGGCATAAGGTAACACGGTCGATGATCCGGCGACCTGGATCTGGTCGCGCGCGGCGGCGAAGCCGGACGACGCGGCGAGCGCAAGCGCAGCGGCCGACGCCGTATAGAGGAATTTCTTCATGTGGCCTGCTCCTGTTCGGAAGATGGTCTCTCGGCGCTCGTCAGTCGGCGCCCGCTGAGGCCAATAGCCTTCGATTATAACAGTCGCATGACAGTTTGATGTCACCCCGGTAACGCGTCATCGCGATGAGCAAAACGCCGCCTGGCCGGCACTGACCACGCAGCCCGGCTTTGTCCCCGGAATCAGAGACTTGCTCCGCTTGGGGCCGAGATTGGCCGGCGATTTGGGGTTAGCCGGCCTTTACGAAAAAAAGCCGGACGGGAGCGCGTTGCTCTCAGCCAGACGGTGTCATGGCCGGGCCATCGCCGAAAACAGGTCCGTTGGGGTAGGTTGACGCTGTCTCATGCCGGCGGTCGCTGCTCCCGCCCGTAACTGGAAAGGGAGGAATCGAACGCCGCCATTGTCTCGACTGGATACAACCTTTGATATGGTGCGATCGCACCATAGTCTTGGCCGCTGGCAGGGCGCGAATCTTCGCCGTATTTCCGGCACTCGGACAGGCAGGACCGGCCCTACCCGGCGTTGCGCTGAGCCTGCCGGCTGGCGCCGACCCAGCGCTCGACCTTCTCGAGCAGCGCCCGGGGACTGATCGGCTTGGGCAGATAGTCGTCCATGCCTGCCTCCAGGCAGCGCTCGCGGTCGCCCTTCAGCGCATGCGCGGTGACGCCGACGATCGGCACATGCGTGCCGGTTTCTTCCTCCAGCCGGCGAATGGCGGCGGTCGCTTCGAGACCGTTCATCTCCGGCATGGAGACATCCATCAGGATCATGCACGGGTTGAGCCGGCCGAAGGCGTCGAGCGCCTTGCGGCCATTGCCGACGATCTCGAAACCATAACCGGTCTCGCCGAGGATCTGGGTGAACACCATCTGGTTCACCTCATTGTCCTCGGCCACCAGTATGTCCAGCCTGTCGCCACCAGCCGCCACCGGTGGCCGCGGGCGAATCGAAGGCGGCTGCAGCAGCGCCCGCTGTTCGGACGGTGCCGAGGGCTGCGGCCGCGTCACATTGCTCGCAGCGACGTCGGCCGCGAGCGGCTGCGCGTCGCTGCCGCCAGTGTTGTGGCGATGCCGCTGGATGGTGGCGACCAGCGTTTCCAGCAGCACCGAAGAGCGCGCCGGCTTGATCAACTGGGCATCGATGCCGAGATCGCGATAGCTGGTGTTGGCGAGCGACTGGTCGACCGAGGTCAGCATGATGATCGGCGTTCCGGCAAGGCCAGCGGTGTTGCGCACGATCCGCGCCATTTCGGCGCCGCTCATTTCAGGCATCTGGTAGTCGAGCACGACGCAATCGACCGGCACGCCATAGGCGGCTGCGGCGATCAGCACCTTGAGGCCTTCGGCGCCGCTTTCGGCCGCGCAGGAATCGAACGTCCATGATGTCATCTGCTCGGTCAGGATCGCCCTGTTGACGGCATTGTCGTCGACGATCAGCACGCGCGCGCCGGTCACGTCGATCGGCATGATGCGTTGTCCGTTCTGCTGTCCGGCCCTCGGCAGCGTCACCGAGAACCAGAACGTCGAACCCTTGCCTTCGGCGCTTTCGACCCCGATGTCGCCGCCCATCAGCTCGACGAGCCGCGAGGTGATGGCGAGGCCGAGGCCGGTCCCCTCGTGCCGCCGCGTCGATGAAGTGTCGACCTGGCTGAATTTCTCGAACACCAGTTTCAGTTTTTCCTCGGGGATACCGATGCCCGTATCGGTGACCGAAATGGTGAGCTTCGTTCCGGTTGGAACCCTCTCGCCGGTGACGTCGACCAGCACATGGCCCTCATCGGTGAATTTCACCGCATTGCCGAGCAGGTTGGTGACGATCTGCCTGATGCGGCCGACATCGCCGATGAACAGGCTCTCGAGCCGAGGCTCGACACGTACGATCAGCTCGAGGTCCTTCTCCTTGGCGCGCGTCGACACCAGCGTCGCCACGTCCTCGATCGCTTCGGCAAGATTGAACGGCGCCGGATCGAGCACCAGCTGACCGGCATCGATCTTGGAGAAGTCCAGTATGTCGTTGATGATGGTGAGCAGCGCATTGCCCGACTTCACGATGATGTCGGTAAACGTCTTCTGCTTCGGGTCGAGGTCCGATTTGGCCAGCAGTTCGGCCATGCCGAGCACGCCGTTCATCGGCGTACGTATCTCATGGCTCATATTGGCGAGGAATTCCGACTTGGCGCGGTCGGCGAGCACGGCGCGCTGACGCGCCTCGCGCAGTTCGGCCTCCCGCATCTTCAGCTCGGTGATGTCGGTGGTCGAGCCGATCAGGTAGAGCGAACCGTCGGAGGCGATCATCGCGCCCTTGCGGGCGAATTGATGCCTGACGCTGCCGTCGGCCAGCGTCACCGTCTCTTCGACCTCCTGAGTTTCTCCGGTGCGCAGCACGGCGAGGTCGCCATTGACAAAGGCCTCGCCATCCGGCCCGAAAATCTCGATGTCGGTCTTGCCGATGGCCTCTTCCTTGCTGAAGCCCGTCAGATCGCACCAACCCTTGTTGACATAGAACTGCCGGAGATCGGAGCGCTTGGCGTAGATCGATACCGGTACATTGTCGATCAGGCTGCGGAACACCTCGTTCTCGCGCATGCTTTCTTCCAGCGCACGCTCGCGTGCCTTGACGTCGGTGATGTCGGTGCTCGAACCGACCAGATGCACCGACCCGTCCAGCGCCACCAGGCGGCTCTTGCGGGTCATCAACTGCCGAACCGTGCCGTCGCGATGGGTGACGGGTTCCTCGACCTCCTTGACGACGCCCGTCACGGCGACTTGCGTGTCGTCATGGCTGTAGCCATCCGCGTCCTGCGCGCCGAACAACTGCCGGTCGGTGCGGCCGATGACATCCTCCTTGGCCAAGCCGGTGATCGCGCACCAGGCCTTGTTGACGAATTCGATGCTCAGGTCCTGCGCCTTGATGAAGGCGGCCACCGGCAACTCGTCCATCACATGCCGGAACAGGTCGATCTGGCGCATGGAATCGCGCAATGCCGCCTCGCGGCTCTTGATCTCGGAGATGTCGACGCGAACGCCGATGAAGGTGCCGTCGTCGGTCCGCATGTCGTAGACCTGATACCAGCGGCCATCGGGATTGTGACGCTCGTAGGAGGAACTGGGCAAGCGGTAGCGGGCGAGGATCGCGTCCAGCCAGCGGTCATGATCGCTGTCGTAGAGCTGGTCGATTTGCGGATCGCCGCTGCTGCGGAAATAGCCGTTCGCATGACCCAGCACGAGTGCTTCGCGGAATGTACAGCCGGGCTGCCACGCCGGCTTCAAGGCCGGCAGCGTATCCTGGATCTTGCGGTTGGCGAAAACGAACCTGTCGTCGCGATCGTAGATGATCACGGCGGCCGGCAAGGATTCCAGCACGCTGGCGAGATGCTTGCGTGCGTCCTGCGCCTCCGTCTCGCGGCGCTTCATGTCGGAAATGTCGAACAGGAAGCCGGCAACGTAGTTGCGGCCGCTGGCCATGCCGACGCGGCTCTTCCGGACGATGCGCGAGCGGCTGGCGCCGTCGACCTCGAAATTCTCTTCCACTTCGTACGGCCGCCCGGTGGCAAGGACGTCACGTTCGCTCTGCTCGAAAAGCGCGACAGCGTTCGTTGGGAGGAAATCGCCGCCGGGCTTGCCGAGCATGGCTTGCGGCGTCTGGCCAAACAGAGCGGCGAACGCCTCGTTGACGAAGACGAAACGCAGATGGTCGTCCTTGACGAAGATCGGATCCTTGACGGCGTTGATCACCGCTTCCGCCAGCCGCGCTTTCTCCAGCGCGTCGGCAAGTTCGGCCTCCCGGTCCTTCATGTCGGTGACGTCGACATAGGAGATCAGCCGCTTCCCGCCGGCCAGCGGCGCCATCGACGATATCAGCGTGCGGCCGTCATTGCGTGGGAACTGCCGCGATCCGGCGATACCGGCCCTGATTTCCGCCTCGCGCTCAGCGATATGCCGCTGCCATGACGCGTCGTCGGAGCCAAACGGATCGATGTCGCGGCTGGCGTCCATCAGATCGCGGAAGCTGCAGCCGATCTCGGCGCGCCGCGCGTCAATCTGCCAGAAATCATAGAAAGCACGGTTGATGATCTCGGCGCGCATATCGGCGTCGAGCACGAGGACACCGATCGGCATCTGGTCGACCATTGTGCGGAGACTGGCGAAGGTCTCGGCATTCCTGGCATTGGCGCTTTTGATCTCCGCATCGCGCTGCTTGATCTCAGTGACCTCATAGTAGGTCAGCAGCCGCTTGCCCCCGGACAACGCCGTCACCGAAAACATCATCGTCCTGCCGTTGGCATGGACAAATTCGCGCGGCGCGACGGATCCGGCGCGAATCTCGTCGAGGCGAGTAGCGAGGTAGCGCTGCCATTGCTGTTCGTCGATGTCGCCATAGATGCCGCTGCTGCGGTTGAGCTCCATCAACAGGCTGAACGGAGCGCCGACGGCAACAGCGCCGTCCGGAATCCTCGAGAGGTCGCGATAGGCCTTGTTGACGATCAGCGTGTCGAGCCTGGCATCGAGAAGCACGACGCCCATATGCATGGCGTCCATCGTCCGCTCGAGGTCGGCCGGATGCTGGTCGGGCTCGCCGTCACCCGATGGTTCCCGCCCCAGATTTTTGAAGGCGCCGGCCAGAGCCGTGACGTTGCGGCCGATGCCGCGATAGCCGGCAAATCTTCCTTCGTCGTCGAACTTTGGAAAGCCTGACGTCAAAACCCAGCGACAGTCGGCGCTGCCAGCCTTGAGCTCGTAGACGAAGTCGCGAAAAGGCCGGTGCGCCTGCAGATCCTCCAGATGCGCCGCGCCACTGCGATCGCCGTTCAGGACCTGGTTGAGGAAGTCGAAGCGGAACCGGCCAAGCACGTTTGCCGGATCGATGCCGGTGGCGGCCTGGTAATTTTGCGAAAGCCAGGAGAAGCGCAGTTCGGCGTCCGTTTCCCAGACCCAGTCCGAACCGGCTTCAACGAGTTGGCGAAGCGCATCGTTCGAATCCATGCAAGAGGCGGACGATGAGGCATCGTCGCCATGCACTGTGGATCTGCGAGGCCCGCGCTTGCCGCGCGCGCCGATTGTTTCGTCCGCTTCCGCCATGCCGTCCCCACCCCGAAAACCAAGGCCGAACCCTCCTCCGCGGTTCGTCGGCGGAATCTGCCCGAGAAGCATTAAGGATCCGCTAACCTTAACGGTCGGTTGGACAGGATTGCGCGGCGCGGTCTGCTTCATTCCGCCCGGTTGTCGGCGGGGTCGAACCCGCTATATAAGCAACGGCAGGGGTATTGCTGATGCTTGGACGGATTGTGCCTTTTTTCATGGGGCTGGCGCTGCTTTTCGGCGGCGGTTGCTCGCGCAGTTATGACGGCACGGTCGTCATCCCGAGACCGCTTGATGTTCGGCGATTCTGGGATCGGCCGCCACCGAATGTCGACTATGGGCAATCCGAGGTCGAGAACGGCGCTTTTCCTGTGGCGCCGCAGCCGGACCGGCGTTTTTCCGAGCGCAAGGTCAGCCATGCCGCACCGAGACGGCACCAGACGAGGTTGCCTGCGTCCGCTTCCCTATCGGCGCCAGCGAAACCGCTGACCTGCAGGAACGTCAGCGAGCCTGGCAAGAGAGCTCGCATGGTCTGCGATTAGATCGGAGCGGGTCCCTAAAAGCGGGACCCGGTTTTCGGATGGGATGCGATCAAGACGCGATCCGCGGATAGCTTCGGTGACCTGGCCTCACAGTGAAGCAGCGCCCTTTTTCGGCTCCTTCGCACCGAGCTTGTCGAGTGCAAGACGAACCTGACGCAGATCTTCCTGCCAGCCGTCATCGTCGTCCATCGGACCCTCCGAGGCAGCCCGCTGCAGCCCACGCGCCTCGGATTCGATCTCGCGCAGTTCGGCGATTTTCTGTTCGGTGGTCAGCGAGTCATCTTCGACGATCTCCAGCACCCGCATTTCCCGGAACGTAGCCACGGCGTTTCTCCCGGCTGATGTCGATCACAACGCCGTGAGCGCCTCTCTGTTCCAGCCGGATCAGGCAACCGCATCGCAGCAGGCACGCCGCAGCCGGTGATCGCCAATTGGGGAAGCCGGCGATCATTCGGCCGGGAAAAACGCCGGGCCGACCACGCGCACCGACCGCTTGCCGGCCTCGATCGAAAGGTGCTGGGCGGCACCTGGCGCTTCGGCATCGATTCCAGGGACGGCCGCAACCGTGCCGAGATCCGGCTTCGCCGTCGGCAGCGGAATAATGGCATTGCGCATGTTGGCGGGCGTCACAGTCCTGGCTCGCAGTTCGGTGACCCGCTGGTAGTATCGCTTGACGTCGCATGCCTTGAAATTCGCATCATCGCGATATCTGAAGGCTGCCGGCAGTTCGGTATAAGGCTTGCGCGTGTCGAGCGCGACCATCTGGTCGGTTTCGAGGCTGGCATCGCTCAACGTGTAGAGGTCGACGCTGGGGTCATCGCAGATGTAACGGCATTGATCGGCCGTCTCCTTCAGATCACCGCTGGCGGCGAATTGCGACTTTGGCGCCGGGAAGAAATACCCGTCCGACAGACGCACGCAAAACAGCATCGCATTGCCGCCGAACGTGGTGCTCGCCGATTGGGTGCCGGGCGCGGCGCGCGCAGACCGTTGCTTTGCCGAAGGCGCGCAGCCAAGCGCCACGAGGCGCGCTTGCAGACCCGCCGTGTCGCGGCCTGAATTCCCGGCGGCAGCGATCCGGCGCTGCACATCCGAGCGGCTCCTGGCGAGATCGGCGCAAGCGTTGAAGAGACCACCAAGCGAACTTTTCGCCGTGCACTGGCGCTGTCTCTCGATAGTCTGGATGGCTGCAAGTTGCCGACGCAGTTGAGCAAGCTCCGGGTTCGCCCCGTTGCTGCGGCCACCCGAAAGCAACTGGCTTCTGATCGCGCCGCAGCTGTCCGCGTAGGACGAAAGCGTCCCGAACAAAACTGCCGCCAGCGAAATCAATGCGACCATCATGGAAGGCCAGAAACGGATCATCGGGACAACTCGGTCCTTTTTGCGGAGAACCCGGAATTACAGTCCATAAATTACACAAGCTTCAGCTATATGAGTAAACTCTAATTATCTCAAGAACTTCAGCCCGAGTAAGCTTTTGTCTATTGTATTATGTCATCTCGTGTAAATTCGATATTACATTTTTATTTCAAGATTGAGACGAACCTCGAAGGAAAGCGCAAGCCCGACCCTCGCCGCGGACCTGCAACGAAACGGACCGCCATTATCGCCAGGCGTTCGAAACCTTTGCCCGGTCTTCCGCGTTGAAGGACCAAAGGGAGAACGCAGATGTCGATCCACTTCACCGTCTCGGACCTGACAAGAAACCTGTTTCACTCGCTGGGGCTGGATCAGCGCGCGCCAAGGCCTCTCAATCCCGAACAAAGCCTGTTGCTGGAATGCTATCTGGCCGGTCAGGTTCCGGAATCGGCCTGGAACGACTACGTCTTCGAAACGCCCGATCTTGCCCGGCATGCCGCGGCAAGGCGCAGTCACCATTGAGCCGGCGGCGGGTGCCTACTTGGGAGAGGCGAATTGCAACGTGAACACGTTGCCGGCGATGCCTTGCGCCAGTTTCGCTGAGAAGGTCAGGGGCAGACAATTCTGCAAGGCGGTCGTTGCGGCGTCGACAAAGGACTTCTTCGCCTTGGCATCGCCTTCTACCTTGATGGCTGTCGGCCTCGGTGGGCCGATCAGCGTGCCGTCCCGCTTGAAGCTGAAGCTCAAGGTGACGCTGGCGGTTCCCGCTCCCGCCGGCGGTGTCCAGCAAGCCTGGATCGCGGCCCCGACATCGTCCATCGTGTTGAGTTCAGCTGCACTTGACGCATGAACAGCGCCCGCCAGCATCACGCCCGCAACCGCAATCCGTCTCGCAACGCTTTTCATCGCCAGCCCTCACGCCTGACCACGGTCCATCTGGGACGCTCAATGGATGGTAGGGCCAACGTCGGCAATGGCAATATCTCTCGGCAAACTTGACGCCGAAAAAGCGACACCTGACTGGGCTTGCGCGGTCTGATCGCTGCTCGATCGCGCCTGGCGATAAAGCAATGCCGGTTAAGTGTGAAACGGTTTTCCCGGAAAAGCGCATAACGCTTTTCCCTTGGGAATTGCGTCGAACAAAGCGTGCGAAAAGCAAAAGGCCGGCATTGCGCCGACCTTTCCTATCGCTGCGACGTTCTGCGCCAGTACATCCGTGGTCGCGGGCCGAAAGCGAATTGCCTGCAGTAGACAGGGCTTTGGTTAACGAACCCTTAAGCTCAGGCCTTGGCCTGGGACTTCAC
>NZ_RZPW01000017.1:0-23560 GCF_003998455.1 Mesorhizobium sp. M7A.F.Ca.CA.001.08.2.1
CGTCTCGGCGATAGACCGCGCACCGGCGCCGCTGCGCGGTCTATCGCCGAGACGGTCGTCGGCGTGGCCGCGGAGGTGGACTGGACTTCCAGGGCCGCCGGTTCTTGAGGCGCTTCAGGTCCGGACGCAGCTGGTCGCGGCGCCTGTTCCCCTCCGTCCTCGCCGGCGTTGAAGTACCAATGGTCGTGTTGCGCCGGTGTGGGCTCTGCTGCCGCCTGATCGCTATTGGCAGCCGTCGGCGCCTGCCCGATCGCGTCGGTGATCGCATGCGGCTGCGATGCGGCGACGTCCTCGGTCGGCAGTGCGGCGCCTGGTTCCTCGGTCGGTGTCTCGCCACCCTGTTCCGGCTGCGAAGCCGCATCGCCAGCTGGTGCCGCCTCGGCAATGGTTTGCGTGAGGTGTTCGCCCGCAGGGGCTGTGTCGTCGAGCTGGTCCTCGTCGATCACCACCAGCAGATGCCGCTCCTCGGTCAATCTTGCCAGACCTGCCGGGTAGGAGGCCGTGCCGCCCGGGACAAGGCGCTTGACGATGCGGTCGCTCTCGGCTGCGACGTCGGCAACCAGTGCTGCCAGCGTCTCCGGCAGGATGCCCAGTGCCGAAAATCCTTCCGAGGCCGCCTCAACGTTGCCCCTGGCATCGACAAAGGCGATGAAATGACCATCCTCGGTGAAGCCGCTAATGGCGCGCGCGGCGATTTCGCCGGCACTGCGTGACCCTGTCTGAGCCGCCGGCACTGCCAGCATGATCGCCTTCTCGGCGTCCGGCATGGTCACCGCACTGGCCAGGAAGCCGACGGCGCGGCTGGTCATGCCGGTCGCCAGCCGCACCATGATGGCGCGGTCGCTGCCAATCTCGGGAAATCCGCTGGTCGCCATGATCTGGCGCCTGGCGATCACGGGCAACTGCGCCGAGGCGCCTATGATCGCCTCGATGTCGGGATAACCGAACATCGCGGCTCCTGGCCCATTGGCCCAGATCACCTGCTCCAGATCCGCCGACAGGATCGCGATCGCGTCGCCTGCGGCAAAGCCCTGGCGGACCGCGTCGAGCACGGCGACATCAAGGAAGGAATATTCGGACGGCATGCGCTTGGCGGACCTCACGGAGCGGCGATTTTGCAGTTAACGCTTTGTTAATAAAAGCCGGAGGCGCGAAGGTCCACAAGCCAGAACGTGCAAAGGCTGGAATCTGGGCTCTTGGTTAACGGCCCAAAAGAAATTTATGGTGCACTGCAACAAAGATATTGCAATGCACAAAATTTGCCTTTATATTGCCATCATACATGAACGAGACGGCTTTCTGTCAAAGCCGCTGCCGCTGAAAAGGATGGAAAATGTCCAGGACCAAGACCGCCGAGACGATCGAAAACGTTGAATTCCCGAGCTTCGACGCTTCCAAGGCGACTGACCAGATTCGCGCTTTCGCCGAAAAGGGCGTTGAGCAGTCGAAAGAGGCTTATGCCAAGCTGAAGACCGGCGCCGAGGAGACCCAGAAGGCTCTGGAGTCGACCTACGAGACCGCCAAGACCGTTTCCAACGACCTGTCGCTCAAGACCATCTCCGCTTTGCGTGCCAATGCCGAGGCCGGTTTTTCCCACCTCGAAGCCCTGATCGGCGCCAAGTCGCTGTCGGAAGTCGTCGAGCTGCAGACCGCCTTCCTGCGCAAGCGCGTCGAATCGACCGTCGAGCAGGCCAAGGACTTCCAGGCCGTTGCCTCCAAGGCCGCCGAGGACGTCTCCAAGCCGATCAAGACCGCCTTCGAGAAGGCGATGAAGGAAATCAAGGTTGCCTAACATTTGCGCATGATCTGAAGATGCAACAAAAGGTCGCATTTTCTTAAAAACGATCAGGTGTATGATGGCAGCCATCAAGGAATACCCGGTGAGTGGAACCTCCTCCCTCTGCTCCCCGGGGTGACCAGCCAGCACCTCCTCCCGCTGGCTCGGAACAGGAAAAGGCCGGCACCTCCTCCCGCCGGCCTTTTTCTTTGTCCGTCGCCTGGTCCTTGCCTGCGCCTTCTTGCTGGGCGAATGCCGCGCCGATGTGGGGAAGTGACCTTTGCTTTCCAAAAGCCTTGAATTAGAATCCATAAGCCCGTAAGGACGCATCGCCGAACGACAGAGCGGCGGATGAGTTTCTGTTTCGATCCGCTCAGGCAACGTGCCGTTGTAGCTCAGATGGTTAGAGCGCCGGATTGTGGATCCGGAGGTCGCTGGTTCGATCCCAGCCAACGGTACCATCGGCTTTCCTATAGGCCATTGAATTCTTTATAGACTTTCCGGATTCCGGTGAGCGGTCTCGCGGCAATTTTCCATTTTTGTGTTACCTATTGTGGTACAAATGGGGCTGTAGCTCGCTAGGTCATCGCAAAGCTGGAGATGATTGTTGGCGCCGACAGGGATATTGGCGATCCGACCGATTTCCCATGGCCGCACATTGCGTCCGTGTTGCGCGACCTGAAGGCACTTTCGGGCTCTGCCGGCCTATCGACCTGACCGCACCATTACCCGTGCTGACGTGGCGCGACATTGGAACGAGGCCATCAAGCTCGTGACGGCGCTTTCCGACGAGGATTCCCAGCGGAATGCGCCTGTGGATGCGGCCAGCCTAGGCGATCTCGACAAGCAGCTTGGTCGCCGCCTCGAGGTAACTGGTGTTTATCTGTTCTGCCATCGGCAGCGCGTACCAGGCGCTAAGTTCCGCGATCAGGACGTAGTTGCCCTCATCGACTGGCACCGAAGCAAGTCCTCCATCGCTGGCCATAACGATCGCGACGACGCCGTCCGCTCCGTAGGCGATTGCCGCGATCCGTTGAATGCCAGGATTGTCGTAGACGCGAACGTCGAACAGCACGGAGCCAGCCGTCTTCTGCGCAATGTCGGTCACGCGATCAGAGAACGGGCGATTCGAACCACCGGTATCGGCCAGCGATTGCTCGAGTAAAACGAGATCAACGTACTGCGCCCCCATCCGCGTCACTATGGACCCGCTCTTGCAATCGGCAATCCCTACCGTCAGTCTTCACACAGGAAAACATCCTGAGACCCGGTCACGCCAGTAAGCGCGTCCACACCGCCCCAAGGCCGGGACTGTTGGTCCGTTCGAAAAGAAAAGCAGTGTCGCCTCTGCGACCTTCGAGGACCGTTCGACGCGCTGCCGGCCACCCATTCCTTGTGATGCTACGATCAACGCAGCCTTTTGCCAGCAACGTCCGCGAGCCAAACAAGGTGCCTTCGGCAGCACTCTTCGCGAGAAGGAGGCAGCGACTCGGAGCCCAGTGTCCTGTAGGACGACCGTCGATAGTGGCGGACCGGCGGCCAGATCAGCGAGCCCCATCTTGCTTGCACATATGGCTCTCGTTCGGCGACAAAAACCCGCCAAAGCGGGTTTTCCTTCTTGGCTCAACCGGTTTTTCTGAGCTGGCAGCCTTAGGTTGGCCAGACTTGCCCTTGCTCGCGGCATCTTTGGAATGGGCTGCCATCGCGGGTGCGGGGCCGCTGCTCTTGGTCGTTGTTGACTTAGCCGGAACAGCCTTTTTGCAGGGGCTTTCTTAGGAGCAGCCTTTGCAGACGCCGCCCTCTTGGCCTCTTGCTTCGAGGAGAAAATTCCAGTGATGCTGTCGATGGCGGACATGGCAAACCCTCCGTTAAAATCGACCATCAATGCAGCCCATGGCCAAATAGTCCCATCATGCAACCTACGCGTCTTGCTCGATGATCGGGGACGCCATGATCATCGACGGCGGCTGGGCCGCGGACTGACCACACGGGCTTGGCACCGCTTGGGCCGCGGACTCGATAGAGCGGCGGGCCAGCATAACTGATATTCCATCGACGGGTCTGTCTCGGCTCCTCCAAAAAAGGGATGTTGTGCCAGCTTGATGCCGATCGCGCGGGTTCGCATCCGCGGATCGGCATCGGCCGGTCTGGGAGGTCCGGAATGGGGAAGGTGCAATTGTCGCAAGAGGGCGTGGTGTTCGCACTGGCCGTTGCGATGTTCGCCGTCTTCGCGGTCTCACTCAACAATTTCCTGACCGCCGGCAACCTCATAGCGCTGGTGCGCAGCGTCTCGATTCTGGGCATCCTCGGGCTCGGCATGGGGTTGGTGGTGATCGGCCGGGGAATAGACCTCGCAATGGTCGCCACGATGGTGGTCTCGCTGTCGTGGGTCCTGTCCATGGCGCAGTCCGGCACGCCGTTCGATACCGCCCTGGCGTATGGTTTCCTGCTCGCCGTCGCCATCGGTCTGGCGAGCGGCATCCTGATTGCCTATGCGGACATTCCGGCGATCTTCACGACCTTGGCCATGGGGCTGGTGATCTACGGATCAGGACGCGCCTTCCTGTTTGAGATCGACGTGCAGAACTCCCCGACCGGCGTCGAATGGTTCGACTTTCTCGGACGTGGCTTGTTGTTCGGCCTGCCGATGCCGATCGCCGCTTTCGCCGTACTTGCGGCCCTGATTGCCTTGCTGCTGCTGCGCACCCGTTTTGGCCGGTTCGTCTACGCGGCAGGGGACAATCCGCTGGCGGCCCGCATCACTGGTTTGCCGCTAAGGCCGCTGATCGTGGTGCAATATGTCGTGAGTTCGCTGATCGCCTTCCTTGCTGGCATCGTCATGGCGGCGGCTGTGTCCGGCATGAGCACGCGTGTCTACAACTCCACCATGATCTACGATGTACTGCTCGTCGTAGTGCTGGGCGGTATAAGCCTGAGCGGCGGCCGTGGCGGCGTGCGCAACGTGCTGGTGGGAACGCTGCTGGTCGGCGTGTTGCTCAACGGCATGACCATTCTCGACATCACCTACACCACACAAAACCTGATCAAGAGCTTGATCCTATTGCTGGCGATCATGGTGGACAGCTTCATCAACCCCAGGGACGAGCAGACCTCGCAACAAAGCCAAGGGGACATCTGAACGATATCTTGTTTGCGATTCAACGGGAGGAAACCATGAAAATTCGCACTATTCTGGCCGCAGGGCTGATGGCCCTCGGGCTGGTGGGCACCACGCATGCCGATGACGGCTTGGATAACCCGTCGCGCAATCCATTCTACGACGGGCTGAAGGGAAAGCGCGTTGTCTTCATCCCCCTGGCGATGGGGTTCGACCTTACGGAGGGGTGGGCCGCGATCATGCGCAAGCAAGCGGCCGATCTTGGCTATACGCTCGAAATCCGCGATCCGAACTGGAGCACGGATGCGGGTACGCGGGCGCTGACCGCGCTGATCGCCGAGAAACCCGACCTCATCATCGCGCACAATCCCGATGTGCAATCCTACGCTCGCTTGCTGAAGCGTGCCATGGACGCCGGCATCAAGGTGGTCCAGCTCAATCTCGAATCCGTGGTTCCGACCGACGCCTATGTCGGCGCCGACTGGTCGCGGGTGGGCTACATCGAGGCAGATGCGTTGGTGAAACAGTGCGGGGCCGGTTCCGGCAAGTCGGGCAAGATCGCCATCATCCGTGGTCAGCCTACCGCTGCTTCCGACCTTTACGAGCTTTATGCCTATAAGCAAACCTTCGCCAAGGATCCGTCGATCAAGATCGTGTCGGAACAGGCGGCTCAGTATGATCCTGCCAAGGCGCGCGCGATCATGGAGACGGTGTTGCAGCAGCATCCCGACCTTTGTGGCGTCGTCGGAAACTGGGACAACCAGGATGTCGGCGCCGGCGCCGCGATCCAGGCGGCCGGAAAGGCCGACGACGTCTATGTCGTCACCTCCGGCGGCGGCAACCAGATCGGTTGCGACAACATCAAGAAGGGCCTGCTCGACCTGATCATCAGCTACGATGTCCCGCTCCAGGGCAATGCTATCAACCAGCAGATCGTGCAATCGCTGCTGTCGCCAGCCAAGGCCGGAGAGAGCAAGACCTCTTACTACACGCCTCTCACGCTGCTGACGAAGGACAATATCGGTCCGCGTACCTGCTGGCAGCTCGACCAGCTGAAGTAGGCCAACGGAAGACATCAAAGATCATCATGGCCAGCAGCGACACAATTGCCTATCTGCGTTCGCGCTATCTCCCCGATCACCTGATCGGGGAGATCCTGTCGAAACGCTGGGTCGACAATGCGATCCCGTTTTCCGCCCTAGTGCTCACGATCGTGATACTGGGCTCGATCATTCCCGACTTTCTGTCCCTGTCGAGCCTTTCCGACCTCGCCCGGCAGTTCGCCGAATTCGGGCTCGTGGTTCTGGCCCTGACAGTCGTGATGATTTCAGGCGGCATCGACCTTTCGGTCGCTTCCGTTTTCTCGCTGGCCGTCCTGTTCTCGCTGATCGGGGTAAACGTCTACGAGTTGCCAATACCGGTCGTGCTGGCCGGCATCCTGGTCATGGGCATTTGCTGCGGCGCCATCAACGGGCTGCTTGTCGGCTATCTGCGGCTGCGCGCCTTCCTGACCACATTGGTCAGCCTGATCATCTTCCGCTCGATCTATGAGATCGTCTTCGTGAAGATGTCGACGTCCATGATGTCGGGCTTCTCCATGTCCGACCTCTGGCTGTTCATCGGCGAAGGCACGGTGTTCGGTGTCCCGACCTCGCTGGTGATCACGCTGGTTATTGCCCTTGCCTGGCATCTCGTTCTGTCGCGGATGCGTCCTGGCTGGCGGCTTACCGCTGTGGGTGGGGCGCGACGTTCTGCCTTCAACGCCGGCATCGACGTGCGCTTCATGGTGTTCCTCACCTATGTCGCCTCCGGCACCATGTGCGCGCTGGCCGGCTTCCTGTTCGCGGCCAGGCTGGGCAGCACCGGATCAGACACCGGCGTCGGGCTCGAAGTGCAGGCGCTCACCGCGGCCGTCCTCGGCGGCACGGCGATCGGCGGCGGCCGGGGTTCGGTGGCAAAGGCGATCATCGGCAGCCTGCTGGTGCTGATGCTCACCAACGGCCTGATCAACCTCGGCATCAGCGGCCCGATCACCTCGACCATCCTGGGGGTGATCCTGCTCACGGCCGTCTTCGTCGACATGCGCTGGCAGAAGCACCGCCACCGCATTCTCGCCAAGGTCTATGTCTCGCCCGCCTACCTTTCCCTGCCGCCGGCTCCGAAGGTCGACGCACCCGGGTCGCCCTATGTGCTGAACGATCGTTTGCGTTCCGTTGAGATCATCGGGCTTGGGCAGATCGAGGGCCCTGAAGACGTCATCCTCGACTGCGACGACAATCTCTATTGCGGCACCCGGCATGGCGATATTGTCCGTTTCTTCGGTCCCGACCACAAACGTTCCGAAGTGTTCGCGCATATCGGCGGCCATCCCCTCGGAATGGCATTCGATCGCAGCGGAAACCTGCTCGTCTGCATCGGCGGCATGGGTCTGTTCCAGGTTGCCCCCGACAGGACCGTCACCAAACTCACCGACGAGACGAACAGGAGTTGGACGTCCGTGGTGGACGATTCACGTCTTCGCCTGGCCGATGACGTCGACGTCGCACCCGACGGGCGCATCTATTTCAGCGAGGCAACGATCCGTTACGAGCAGGAGGACTGGGCAACCGACGCACTGGAAAGCCGGGCGAGCGGGCGCATGATCTGCTACGATCCGAAGACGGGCAAGACCCACACCGAGATTCCAAAGCTGGTCTTCGCCAACGGCGTCACCATGTGTCCCGACGGACAGTCCTTCATGTTCGCGGAGAGCTGGACCTGTTCCATCAGCAGATATTGGTTCGACGGACCCAAGAAGGGCAAGACCGAGCGCGTCATCTCCAGCCTGCCCGGCTACCCCGACAACATCAACCGGTCCTCGGACGGCAATTATTGGCTGGCGCTGCTCGGCATGCGCGGGCCGGCGCTCGATCTTGCCATGCGCATGCCCGGCTTCCGCAAGCGCATGGCCCGCCGCGTCGCGCCTGATCAGTGGCTGTATCCGAACATCAACACCGGCTGCGTGGTGAAGTTCAACGAGAAGGGAGAGATCCTCGACAATCTGTGGGATCTCGGGGGCCGCAACCACCCGATGATCACCTCGATGCGCGAGCACAGGGGATGGCTGTATCTGGGCGGCGTTTCGAACAACCGGATCGGCCGCTACAAGCTGCCCGATGCCGACCCCAACTGGTGCGCGCAGGATGCCTATTGGGGCCCGCGTAAATGATCGGCGCCATCAAGCAGGCGTGGGCGAACTTCCGTGGCTTCGATCTGACTGGCAGTACGGTGCCGCCGATGGACGGCCCGCTGCGGCCGAATTCGAAGCTCGACGCGGCTCCGGTGCTGCTGGATCTTGCCGATGTCGACAACCTCGTGGTCTGCGGGCAACGGATCGTCTGTTCGGTCGGTCGGGAGATCCATACGCTGGCGCCGACGGCCGGCGATAGCGGGTACGCGCTTTCCATCAGCCGATCCAGAAGCATGGACAAACCGGTGACCAGCATGGCGGCGGGCGCGGACCTGCTGGCTGTCGCCGTCGAAGGCGAGGGTATCCGCATCGAGAGCCCCGACGGTGCATCCTCGGAGTTGATCGCAATCGAGACACTCAATGCGCATTGCGTCACCGCGATGGCTTTCGCCGATCGCTCCACCTTGCTCGTCGCGGTCGGGTCCGACCGCAATCCGGCGCATGGCTGGAAGCGCGATCTGATGACCAAGACGGCGGCGGGATCGATCTGGCGTATCGACATCGGCACACGCACCGCCGTTTCGATCGCCTCGGGGCTCGCGTTTCCATCCGGGATCATCGTGTCGAACGACCGCGTCTTCGTCTCGGAGGCATGGCGCCACCGTGTCCTTTCGATGGGTGTCGACGGTTCACGCCAACAGATCGCGCTGGGCTCGCTGCCCGCTTATCCCGGGCGCATCGCGCCAGCATCGGAAGGCGGCTTCTGGCTGGCCATGTTCGCGCCGCGCAACCCGCTTGTCGAATTCGTCCTGAAGGAGGACGAGTATCGCGCGCGCATGATCGAAACAATCGACCCGGACTATTGGATCGCGCCCGCGCTTGCCACCGGAAGGAGCTTCCTCGAACCCATACAGGGCGGTGCGCGCAAGAAGCTCAACATGCTGAAGCCTTGGTCGCCGACCTGGTCGACGGGCCTCGTCGTGCGCTGTGACAAGGAGATGGCCATGGTGCGAAATTATCAAAGCCGCGCCGATGGCGATGTGCACGGCGTGACCTCACTGTGCGAAGTCGGTGACCAGCTCCTCGTTGGTGCAAGGGGATCGGGAAAGATCGTGGCGATCCAAGAACTGGCGGGGCACATGGCATGACACCGCTCGTCCAACTGCGCGGCGTTTCCAAGGATTTCCGTGGCGTCCAGGCGATCTCGAACGTCGATTTCGAAATCCGGCCGGGCGAGATACACGCCATTCTGGGCGAGAACGGTGCGGGAAAATCGACGCTGATGAAAGTGCTGGCCGGCGTCTATCAGCCGAGCTCCGGCGAGATGCTGCTGGACGGCCAGTCGGTGACGCTGAATTCGCCGTCCGACGCGCTGAACCGCGGAATAGCGATGGTCTTCCAGGAGACCAATCTGGTGCCATCGATGTCGGTGGCGCAGAATATCTACCTTGGCGACGAGAAGCTGTTCAACCGGCTGCGCGGGTTGAACATTCAGGCACAGCGCTATCTGCTGTCGCTCAACTTCTACGTCGATCCCACCGCCCAGGTGTCTTTCCTGGGAGCCGGCAAGAAGCAATTGGTCGAGATCGCACGCGCCGTTCACCACAATGCGCGGCTCATCATCTTCGACGAGCCGACCGCCACGCTGACCCCCGAGGAAAAGTTCCATTTCTTCAATCTTGCCCGCCGCCTGAAGGAAGAGGGCATCGCGATCATCTTCATCAGCCATGCGCTGGAGGAGGCATTGCACCTGGCGGACCGCATCACGGTGATGCGCGACGCCAAGGTGGTCGTGACCGATGAGACGAGCAAGTTCGATCGCGAGCGGATCGTGCAGGCAATGGTCGGCCGCAGCCTGTCCGGCGAACTCTATTCCGGTCAGGCACGCGTGGCGCGGCCGATGGGCAGAAAGATCCTCAGCGTCGAAAATCTGTCGATGGGCAATACGGTGCGCAACACGTCGTTTTCCGTGTTCGCCGGCCAGGTGACAGGCTTGTTCGGACTTGTCGGTGCTGGACGCACGGAAACGATGAAGATTGTCGCCGGGGTGCTGAAGCGCGACTATTTCCACGGCGGCACGGTGCGCTTCGAAGGCAGGCCCGTCCGCTACCGGACGCCGCGGCCGGCGGTGCGTGACGGCATCGTATATGTCACCGAGGACCGCAAGATCGAGGGTTTCTTCGAAACCATGACGATCGCCGGCAACATCCAGCTCGGACACCTTGCCAAAGGCAACAACCTTCTGACGCCGGTCGTTCCGCGGCAGGGCCGGGAACTGGCTGTCGAGTGGACGAAGCGGCTCGGCGTCAAGGCGATCGATGCCGATGCCCGCGTCATCGAACTCTCCGGCGGCAATCAGCAGAAGGTGGTTCTGGCCAAGGCGCTGATCCAGAAGCCCAAGCTGGTGATCCTCGATGAGCCGACACGCGGGGTCGACGTCGGAACCATCGTCGAGATTCACAACTTCATCAACGAGCTTGCCGACAGCGGCATGGCCGTGGTGGTGATTTCGTCCTACCTGCCCGAGATCAAGACGCTGTCAGACCGGATCCTTGTGGCGAGGCAGGGGCGGATCGTCGAGGAGATGGACATCGACGAGGCAACCGAAAGCCGGATCATGTATGCGGCCGTCCACTGAGTTCGCCATGGCTTGCCGCGGGTTGGCAAGGAAAGATGCGCGCACGCTTTAATGCTGATGCTCGGCGTTTTTACCACCTGTTGGTGGGAACGACGAACATCTGCGCGATCTGGACGTGAGGAGGCTGATCCAATGCGAATAAGACACACCGGGCGATGTCTTCGGGGTCGAGCGCCATTCCGAACCGCTCGAAATATTCCTGGGCCGCCTCCTCGTCGCCGCGAAGGCGGGACGCGACGATGTTGGTGCGGGTGAGCCCCGGCAAGATCTCGATCACGCGGATGGCGGTCTCTGCCAATTCGCCGCGAATGATGTCGCTTAGCATATGCACGCCGGCCTTGCTGGCGGAGTAGGGCGCCTGGTCCGGCACCATGCGGATGGCGCTGATGGAGCTCATGTTGACGATGTCGCCACGACCGCGCTCGACCATTCCCGGCAGGATCGCCCGCGTCACGCGCATCAGGCCGATGAGGTTGGTCTCGATGATCGCCGCCCAATCGTCGGCCGAGCCGATGTCGAAGCGGGTACGCCCGCCGATGTCATGACCGGCATTGTTGACCAGTATGTCGATGTCGCGGAATTCCGGCGGCAAGCGCTCGAGGCAGGTGGCTACTGCATTGCCGTCGGTGATGTCGAGGTGGAGCGGGAAGACGCCGGCGCCAAGCTCGCCAGCCAACACGGCGAGGCTGTCTTCCTCGCGATCCGCCAGCACGATGCGGCAGCCCTTGCCATGAAGGCTCAGGCAAACCGCTCGTCCGATGCCGCTCGCGGCACCGGTGATGAAAGCGATCCTTTGCCGGTCGTCGTTCATGCTCGGACTTCAGCGCTGCGCAGACGCTTCTTCAGCATCGAACTCGGCGAAGGCCTCGCGCGCGATGCGGAACGAGTCCACCCCGGCGGGCACTCCGGCATAGATCGCCACCTGCAAGAGGACTTCGCGGATCTCTTCGCGGCTGACGCCATTCCGCAGGGCGCCTTTGGTGTGCATCTTGAGCTCGTGCGGCCTGTTGAGGCAACTGAGCATGGCAAGGTTCAGCATCGAGCGCGTCTTGCGTGGCAGTTCCTCGCGACCCCAGACTGCACCCCAGCAATACTCGGTCACGAGCTCCTGCATGGGACGGTTGAAGTCGTCCGCCGCGGCAAACGACTTCTCGACGAACTCCTTGCCCAGCACTTCCTTGCGGATCGCCAAACCGCGTTCGAGGACTTCCTTAGACATATGAACTGCTCCTGTTTTGGGGATGTCTATAAACTCTGCCTCGACGGCAGACGCTTACCTTCGCCAGGCCTTGTGCTCGCGTTCGCGTTGCTTTGTCTTCCGGCTACTCGCTTTGCCGCGCAAAGCGGCAGCAGCCGACCGGCATCTTTCTTGGTGTCCAGCCTGTCGACGAATTCCTCGATGGCATCGGCTTCGGCAGCGCCGAGGATGTTCGCCGCCGCCAGGCGGAAGCGCTCGCGCACCTGTGCCTCGGTAGCGGGCACGACGTCGGGCAGGCCCATCGACAGTTTGCGGCCATCGCCGAGCACCACATCGATCGCCGCGCCCTGCTGGCTAGGGAAGAGCGCGGTTAGATCCGGGCTGGCAACCAGTTCGCTCACCCCGATCAGGCGTACCGTCTCGGGGTCGGCGAGATCGCTGTAGATATCCTCCGACAGCCGGCCGTGCGCAAACACGGCTCCCACGCCGAATGGAATGCTCATCTTCGCTTGAAGCGCTCTGTCGAACGGTCCGGTCCGGTCGCACCCTGGATACGCGGCGGCGGCGGTGGGAACGCTGATGCGGATGCGCGCGACCGGTGCGGCATCGGGGCCGATCATCTCGACGAGCTTCAATGCGGTCTGGCAGGCCGTCTGGGCAAAATTGCAGGCCGGCGCCGCCTTGTGATAGACGTTGAGGATATCCGCCTCCCCATCGGGAAAGAGTTCGATCCGGCCAGGCATTGGCCGCCTCGCGAGCGCGGCAAAGTATCCCGAACGTCCTTCAAATATGTCAGGACTTCCAAACGCCCCTGCTTCGGCCAGCCGAACCGCCATCCAGGCGTTTCGGGCCGCAAAGCCGGGATGGAAGAACATGTCCGAGCCGCCGCTGTGCGGCCACTGGTTAAGCCCGGACGCTGTGTTCGCAGCCAAGGCAATCGTTGCCGCCATCTGCTGTTGGTCGAGCTTCAGCATCCAGGCGCCACCGCATGCCGATCCGATTGGGCCGACCAGTCCAGTCGGGCGGAAAAGTGAGGACACCGTCGGATCGATCAGCATCCTTCCGAGACGTCCGCCGACCTCATAGGCGACTACCGCCGACCGGAGCAGTTCAATGCCGGAAACGATATCCGTTTCAGTCAGGGCCAGAAGCAGCGGCCAGACAACCACGCCGTGATGGCAAACCGATGCTGCGTGCATGTCTTCCCTGACGAGGCCATGGCCTTTCACCGCATTCACGAATGCTGCGTCCGCCGGGGTCGCCGTCGCGCTCTCGCCAATCATGTGGCCGCCAGGCGCTGCCGGCATCGCAGCGACCGCCTGTCGGCTTGGCTCCAGTTCCGAAGCCTCGAACGCACAGCCAAGAAAATCCAGCAGGCACAGCTTGGCCTTGCTGATGGTTGCCGGACCAAAAACTGGCGCGGCAAGGTTGGCCAATGCAGTTGCCAGTTCCAGTGAGCGCGTCGTCATGTGCTGCTCTCCACAACGCGGGCCCTAGGCGCGGATCTCCACGCCGGCCCATTCCTCGATGATGCGCACCATCGACGTGAAATCCGATTCCGGTCCAAAGCGGGCGTTGGTGGCGGCGAGCATCTGGCGCACCAGAGAACCACCAACCATGGGAACGCCCAAGTTCTCGCTCTCATCGACGCACATACGCACGTCTTTGTACGACAGAGCCGTGGAGAAACCGAAATCGAAGGTTCCTGGCAACACGGCACGAGGAAATTTGTCCTGCGTTGCGCTGTTTCGCCCGCTCGAAGCATTGATGATGTCGCACATCACCGTGGGATCCAGGCCGGCCTTGACGCCCATTGCGAGAGCCTCCGCCGACAGAAGGATGACGCCGGCGGCGATCATGTTGTTTCCAAGCTTGGCAACCTGAGCGCTTCCGGGCGTTTCTCCGCAATAAAACCTGCGGCCAAAATTGGCCAGCACCGGTTCGACTTCCTCATAGGTCTGCTTGGGGCAAGAAACCATAACGGCGAGCGTGCCGTTGCTCGCGCCGGCGATCCCACCCGATATCGGTGCGTCCACCCATGCGATACTTTTGGCCGCCAAGGACTCCGAGATGATCTTTGCCATGGTCGGTCCTGTGGTGGACACGTCGACAATGGTCTTGACCTTCGAGCCGGCCGCGATTCCGTTCGCGCCCAACACAACCTCCTTGACGATGGGAGGCGTCGGCAGGCTGCAGAACACGATACCGGCCTCGTCACCGACGGCCTTGGGGGATGCGGCAAATGTCGTGTGTTCCGCGGGCAGCTCCCTCGCAGCGTCCGGCCGCGTGTCGTGGACGACCACGTGGTGACCGGCTTCGGTCAGTCGGCGCACCATTGGCGCACCCATGCGGCCGAGGCCGATGAACCCAAGCGTTTGACGCTGCACGACTTTTCCTCTCTAACTATATTGGATTTGGCCAGCCTTCGGATTGGCTCAGAGTAGGCCAGTTCCTGCCCTTGCGATAATGCTCGCCACGCGCATAACAGCTTTGCCAAGGGCCCGCCGAACGCTTGTCAACGCTTTCGATGTATCCCAAACTCCTCAATTCGTTGCATGACAACGGAAATCCGATCTTCCGCATTTTGCAACGAGGCAAGCCCATGTTCGATCTAAGGCAGCTCCAGCTGTTCATAGCAGTTGCGGAATTCGGGAGCTTTTCGCGGGCCGCCGTCGCGCTATCGGTCAGCCAGCCGGTTCTCAGCAGGCAAATCAAATCCCTGGAAGAGAGCGTCGGTATCGCGCTTCTTTACCGCAACGGTCGTGGCATTGTCCTGACCGAGGCGGGCAAGCTTCTGCAGAACTATGCGTCCGCAATCCTCGAGCAGGCCTCGCGTGCGACGAGCGAACTCGGAGCAATGCGGTCGAACCCGCGCGGCGCGATCGTGCTTGGAATGCCGCCATCCGTGGGAGTTGTCCTGACCGCGCCGCTCGTCCAGCATTTTCACGAGCAGTTCCCGCAGGTGAGCATGCGGGTGGTCGAGGGGTTCAGTGGCCATCTCCTCGAATGGCTTGTCATGGGCAAGATCGACGTGGCGGTGCTCTACAATGCGCCACGCATGAACAACTTGCTCGCGGAGCCGATCCTGCGCGATGAGCTATTCCTCCTCGGCGCCAAGAACGATCCCTGCAATCTCGGTTCCTCGCCCGTCGACGCCGCGGTGGTTTCGAAGATACCGATGATCCTTCCCGCCCGTCCGCATGGACTGCGGGTGTTGCTCGACCACATCTTCGGCGCGGTCGGCATCGAGCCCAGGATCGAAGTCGAGGTCGAGGCGATGCCTTCGACACTGCGCCTCGTGGAGGCCGGAATGGGCTATACGATCTTGTCCTATTCGAGCTGCCACGACCTGGTTGCGCAAGGCAAGATCAGTTACTGGCGGATCCAGAATCCATCGATAGAAAGGGAACTGCTGCTCGCAACATCAAGTCAGCGGCCAACCACCACCGTTATCCGGGCATTGACGACCATGATACGGGACGAAGTGCGCGCTTTGCGCAAAATGGGAATCTGGGAGCCGAAGCCGTAAGCAACGGATCGGCTCTCTCCTGGTCATCGGTGCCATTCATGCCGGAAGCGATATATCTGCTATCGCAAAGCTGAGCATTGAGTTCACTTCACTTGGCCGTGCGTGAGCGTCACATTGTGACGACACGCGAGGGAGGACCTGCGTGCGTACGTCGTCTGGTGGAGGAGGCCAAAAATGACCGATGAGCCGCGAAAGCAGACCCCCGGCGTCTACAGACGCAAGGTCGGCGATGCCATGGTCACCGTGATCAATGATGGCTTCCTCGATATCCCGATGGCCATTCTGCGTGGGACGGAACGTGGCGACATGGAAGCATTGATGCGGGAGCATTTCCACGAGGGCGGTCCCCGCCTCACCGTCAATGCGTTTGTCATCGAGACTGACAGGAACACGATGCTCGTCGACGCCGGCGGCGGGTCGACAACGGTGTATTCGATGGGGCAACTACCGCACAACCTGTCCGCGGCGGGCTTCAAGCTCTCGGACTTCGACACGGTTCTTCTGACCCACATCCACCCCGATCACTCGAGCGGGCTGATGGACGAAGCCGGCAAGCCACTCTTCCCACGCGCCGACATCATCGTTCACAAGGATGACTTCGACTTCTGGTCCGATACCGAACGACGCGGTCGCTCGGCGGCTGCGGTACCTTACACAGGTTCCGCCGACGCCTTGCTTTCAAGCCATCGCGGGCGTTTTCGCCCGGTGGACGGAGGCGAAGTGATGCCGGGCATCACCCAGTTGCCGCTTCCCGGCCACACCCCGGGCCACAGTGGTTATCAACTCGATTCGGCCGGCGAGACGCTGGTGATGTGGGGCGACACGGTGCACGTGCCGGAACTCCAGATTCCCCTGCCTCAGATTACCAGCGAGTTCGATGTCGATGAGGCGCTGGCAGCTGAAAACCGCCGCAAGATTTTCAACCATGTTGCAAGCGAGCGCCTGCTCGTCACTGGCGGCCACCTGCATCTGCCGGGCTTTGCCCATCTGGTGAAGGCGGATGACGGCTTTCGGCTTGTACCCGAAGCCTGGCGGGTCCAGCTCTAGGCGGTTCATGAAAATGCCAAGGGCCGGCTCCAGGGGGAGCCGGCCCGTTTCTGTTCGCGCTTGGGAGGTGCGACAGTCCGATCAGTCGGTGACTTCAACCCAGGTCTTGCTCTTGGCGTCATGCTTGACGAGCGTGACCTGAGCCGCGGTGATGGTGATGTGGCTTGTCTCCGAGAAGCCGATATTGCCTGTCATGCCCTTGAAGTCCTTCACGGCGTTGAAGCCTTTTTGCAGGTCCCCCGGCTTCGTCGACTTCACATCCTTGATCACCTGCGCCAGCATTTTGATGCTGTCGTAGGCGCCTGCCGAGAAGGGTGTGGCATCGACGCTGAATTTCTTCTTATAGGTGTCGCGGAACGCCAGGAGTTCCGGGCTCGGGTGCAGTTCCGTGGTCAGCATGGCGGTGATCATGCCGTCGGACAGGTCGCCAGCAAGGCTTGAGAAGGTGTCGTCGGCATTCGTCTCGTCATTGCCGTAGACGATCGCTTCGTAGCCTATCGAATGAAGGTCCTGCATGAAGGCGGCCTGGTCCTGCGGCGTCAGCCATACATCCACGCATTTGATCCCTGCCGCCTTGATGGCGTTGACTTCGGGCATCAGGCCGGCGGTGGCTCCTGTCGACCAGTTTTCTGTGATGGTGTGATCCATCGCAATCTTCTTGCCGGCCTTGTCATAGGCCAGCTGGATGCCGAAGAGTCCGCCCTGTCCGTAGGTCGAGGGATCGTGCAGCACGGCAAGCCCGTCGGGGCAATGCTTCAGGGCATGCTCGCCGATCTTCTCGCCCCAGGCGAAGGTGTTGAGACCGAAGTCGAACACCCATGGATTGGGCGGGCTCGTCGGCCCCTTCGGGTTGACGGTCAGTCCGCCATCGTCGACGACGCCGATGGTCGGGAACTTGTGACGCTCGGCAAGCTGCGCGGTCACCGGACCGGTATCGGGCGAACCCGCGATGACGATGGCGCCGGCCGACATCAGCTTTTGGTAGAGCTGGCCCGACAGTGTTGCCGAGGCGTTGTCGTTGTGCGCGTCGAGCTTGAACATGTGGCCGTCGACGCCGCCGGCGGCGTTGACCTCATCGACCGCCATCTGCGAGCCGTTGACCGTGGCAACGCCTGTCGAACCGTAGGCACCGGTGGTGCCGGCGATCAGGCCGACAAGATAGTCGTCGGCAGCATTCGTCTGGATGGTGCCACCGCATAAGATCGTTGCGGCCAGCAGCAAGGTAGACGTCGTCGCGAGCTTATTCATGTTGTTCCCTCCCTGCGATCGGCGGGCCTGTCTCCGACAATCCGATCGCCCGTTTTGCCCTGCGCCTCATCGGGACGCGCGTGTCTTCGCCCGGAATTTTGCCACCCACGACCCCCATCTTGTCAACGCGGGGCAAGGTACTCGAGACGGGTTGAGACCTCTCCCAAAATCCAGCCTCCGGAAGGAATTCCATCGGCGCGATCTCGGCGGTCGAAGCTCATATTAGCGCGCTCCTTCATTAGATTATGTCATTGGTATTAAACGATTTATCGTCCCGCATGCGATTGATTCATAACTCAGTCATACGTTTCCTATCAGAGCTTACGGCTTACGCCATCGATCGGGTCGGGCGCACCGTTCGTCGCGTTCCTCATAGCTGTTATGTCACCGGCATAAGCTATTTCCGCGTGGGCTTTTTCGACTAGTTGTTCAGTATCGGCGCAACATGCCAAATCCGGACGTTGCGACAGGAAAGCTCGGCCCATGCGACTTCCGCGGAGCTGTTGAAGCGGCAAAAAGCCGGTGACGTCCGGATGATGGGGGGAGCCAACGGTGCTGCAATTCTTGCTGAGTGGCATTGCCATAGGATCGATCTACGGTCTCATCGGCATGGCATTGGCGATTTCGTTCTATGTCACCCGCATCATCAATTTCGCCCAGGGCCAGCTGATGATGGTGACGGTGATGATCACCGCCGAGTTGGTATCGTCCGGTTATCCTGTCTGGCTGGCCGCGGCTGCCGGTCTGGTCTCATCGTGTATCATTGGCATTCTGTCCTATCTGATCGCGGTGCGGCCAATCCTGCTGTCGAACCGCTTCAGCTTCGGCTGGCTGGTATCGACGCTGGGCTTCGCGGTGATCGTCGAGAACGCGGCTGCCTACATCTGGGGTCCGACGTCGCAGGCCTTCCCGCCAATCCTCAACAACATCAGCGTACCGATCGGCAGTGCCGTGCTCACTGGCCAGCAGCTTCTCGCGATCGTCACGGCCGCCATTCTTGCCGCCGGCTTTGAAATCGTGCGGCGATACACGCTGTTCGGCAAGCTCGGCATGGCGACGGCGGCGGATCCGGAAATGGCATCCGCCATCGGCGCCAACACCACGGTAGTCGCCATCGTCGCTTTCGCCGTCTCCGCCGCCTTTGCCGGCATTGCCGGGTTGCTCATCGGGCCGACGACCTTCGCCAATCCTTATCTGGGCGACACGTTCGGCACCTATGGCTTCATAGCCATGATGATCGGCGGCGGCACCGAGCGGCCGATCGCTGCCATGCTCGGCGGGCTGGTGCTGGGCATCTGCGCCGAAGGCGCCAACGGGCTCATCAACTCTCAGGCTTCGGACTGGTTTCCTTTCATCGTGCTTGTCGTCATCCTGATCGTCTCGCCCAAGGGGCTGTTCAGCGCCAGCAATCCGCTCTTCCGTCCGCGCCGTCCGGCGGCGGCGAGCCGCTGAGGGTCGGGGTATGAATTTGACGAGCGATCGCCAGGCATCGGCGGCCATCCCGGGATCACAAGCCGGCAGCTGGCGCACCGTGGGGCTTCTTGCCGTCGGCCTCGCTTACCTGGCGGCGACGGCCTATGTGGCGCAATCCGATCTCGGCCTTCAGAACCTCGTGTTGGTGGCCGCCGTCTTCGGCATCCTCGCCATCAGCCTGGACCTCGTAGCGGGCATGCTGGGCCTCTATTCTCTTGGTCAGGGTGGGTTTTTCGGGATCGGCGCCTATGCGACGACAATTCTCGCCAACGACTATGGCTGGAATGTCTTCGCACTGCTTGTCCTCGTCCTTGCCGCGACCGGCCTCGTCGGTGTGGCGGTAGGCGCCATGTCGTTGCGTGTCAGCGGCCTCTACTTCGCCATCACCACCTTCATCTTCACGCTGGTGCTGACCGTCCTCGCGACCGATATGGTCAATGTCACGGGCGGCCTCCAGGGCCTGCTTGGCCCGGCCTTTCCGGATTTCCCAGGCGGCTTGCAATGGCTCGGCGCGCCGCTGGTCTGGTGCACCATGGCAGGGCTCTTCCTCAGTCTCGCGCTGGTCTGGAACGTCAGGCATTCGCCGTTCTATCCGGTCCTGCTCTCGATCCGCGATGCCGAGCCGTTTGCCGAGGCCGCAGGCGCGCGGACAGCCGCGATCAAGGTCGGCGTCTTCGGCGTCTCGGCCGCGATGGCTGGAGGAGCGGGTTGGCTCTTTTCCTTTCTTGGTGTCGTATCTCCGGGCCAGTTCGACTGGTCAGTGTCGCTCAACGTGCTGGTGATGGTGCTTATCGGCGGCATCAACACCACGGTCGGCCCTGTGATCGGCGCTATGTTCGTCTCGATGTTCCCGAATGTCGTCAACATCAATCCATGGCTGCAGGAGATCGTCTACGGCGCACTCTCCATCCTTGCCATCACTCTCTTGCCGGATGGCGTCGTTGGAGTGGCCAAGCGCCTGTTGGCGCCTCTCGTTGGAGGTTCTGCACCGGCGAGCGGGATTGTTGCCGTCGACGAACCGCCCCCCGCTGCGGCAATCCTTCCCGCCACCGCGCTCCCGACCACACCGCCCGAGATCATCGTCGAATGCCGCGGCATTGAATTCGGTTATGGACTTGGGCCGAAGGTGCTGCGCAATGTCGATCTCGCGGTTCAGCGCGGCCACATTCACGGCCTCATAGGTCCGAACGGCTCCGGAAAGAGCACGCTCGCCAACGTCATTTCCGGCCGTCTCACGCCTCATGCCGGCCAGGTTCTGGTCAAGGGGACACGGGTCGACGGCATGCCCGCGAGCAGCCGCTCGAAACTCGGGCTCCGGCGAACTTTCCAGGCCGCGCAACTGGTCAAGGAACTGACACCGACGCAGAACGTCATGGTCGGCCTGTTCGATCGGGTGCCGCGCATCATGGGCCGTGCCGCGTTCTGGCCGATGCTTGCGTCCGGCGGCCGCGATATGGCGGCAATGCATCGTCGCTCCGCCGAAACCCTTGCCCTTGTCGGGGCCGGCGAATGGACGTCCCGGCAGGTCGGAGGTGTTCCGCACGGCATCGAACAGCTCACCCAGCTCGCGTCGGTCTGCGTGGCGGGGCCTGATGTCATCGTTCTCGACGAGCCGGCGACCGGCCTCTCGGCGAAGGAGGTGAAACATCTGGCCACGATCCTCGCCAATCTCAAGAGCCAGGGCGTCACGATGATTATCATCGAGCATCAGACGCGCTTTCTGTTTCCGCTGTGCGATCGCGTCACCGTGCTCAACGCCGGCGAAGTGATCCTAACCGGGTCGGCCGACGAGGTGCGTGCCGACCCCATGGTCAGACAGGTTTATCTCGGCGAATGAACGAACAATCGTCCCCCGTACTGGAGATCAGCTCGCTGAGCGCTGGCTATGGTCGCTTCGACGTCGTGCGCGACATCGGGCTCTCGGTTGGCAAGGGTGAAGCGGTGGCACTGCTTGGCCCCAACGGCGCCGGCAAGACCACGGTGCTGCGCGCGATCATGGGCCTGGTCAAGCAGCGCCGCGGCCTGATCCGCATTGGCTCGACCGATGTCTCCGACCTGCCTACTCATCGCATAGCGCGAGGCCTCGCCGCCATCGCGCCGGAGGGACGGCGCCTGTTTCTCGACCAGTCGGTGGAAGACAATTTGCTGTTGGGCGCGCTGCATTTGCGGCACGATCGGCCCAGGGTCGAGAGGCTGCTGAGCTCGGTCTACGACCTTTTCCCGGTGCTCAGGAACTACCGCCATCGGCTTTCGTCGTTCCTAAGCGGTGGAGAACAACAGATGGTTGCCATCGGCCGCATGCTGATGAGCGATCCCGAGATCATGCTGCTCGACGAACCCTCCGTTGCGCTGTCGCCGGTCGCCGTCGACATCGTGGTCAAGGCGATGCTGGAACTGCGCAAGCGTGGTGCATCGCTGCTGCTCGTCGAACAACGCATCGATGTCGCAACCCGGGTCTGCGACCGGCTCTATGTCATGGCGCATGGCGAGATCGTCGAGGAAATGACCCCCGAAACGGTTCGCTCGGGCGGCATGTCGATACTCAGCAGATATCTTGGCTAGCGGCAGGCACGCATAGCCCTTCGAAGCAATGACAAACGCGGTCGTGGCCGAGCCTTCCGATTGACGCTCGGTTCTGCCAGGGGGGCGCCTGTGCCATGGACCAGGGGAACTCGCCTAGATGCGCGTTTGCTGTTACCGGTATCTCAATACTGCTTATTTCTCTTAAGTCGGCAGCTTCAACGGCTCTGCCGTAAGGGGCAAAAATTTCGCGTAATGATCTGATATTCAACGATTATTTGGAAAAATTGTGCGCGATAGCGATAATGGAACGAGTCTGCTACCGCTAACATTGTTCCTTGCAAAGGTTCCTGAACCGGCCTAGTTTGCCTTCGATTGGCGGCTAGCACGCCAATCGGATGGCAAAAGAATTCCAAACGGCCTGGGGAGGTTTTTCATGCGCAATGATGTGGCGCTCGCGGAATTGCTTGCGAGCAAAATGGAGGGAGGCCGCTCGCGGCGGGAATTTTTCAAGTTGCTCGCCGCCGCCGGGTTGGCGGTTCCGTTGATGGGGAGGTCGGCTTATGCCGCAGACTCCGCAGGCATACTGAAGAAGCGCCTGAACTTCATGGATTCGTTCTACACGCTGAACAACGATTACTTCAATCAGATGGACAGTGGTGCCGGGCAGGCCGCCGCGGTGCTCAACATCGCGGAATCGCGTGAGTTGAACAATGGCGACGTCAACGTCCAGAAGAGCCATGTGGAGAACGCCCCGAACCTCGGCATAGACGGCATCACAATGGTGGCCGCGACCGAGGGGTCGGAGATCGATCTGCTGCGGCTGGTCAACCGGTTGCGCATCCCGACCGTCAACAATCACACAAAGGCGGTTTGGAATACGCCGGTCGACAGTGGCGATTATTATGTCGCGTTCCATGCTCCCGCGAATGTCACAGCCACCCGGGCACGGTCGGCACAGGTGTTCGAGAAGCTGGGCGGCAAGGGCAAGGTTGTCTATATCGAGGGTATCCTCGGAAATCCGGTCGAGACCGAGCGCGGTCATGGCTTCGACCTCGCGCTGAAGGACTATCCGGGCATCGAACTCGTCGCCCGTCGCCCCGGCGGTTGGAGCCGCACCACGACCGCGCCGGCAATCGCCGATATCCTGACTGCGCATCCCGACATCGACGCCGTGATCGTCTCCAACGACGACTCCGCGGTCGCCGTCGTCAACGCCCTGGAGCAGCGTGGCATCAAGGCGCTGGTCAGCGGCTGCGACGCAATTCCCGATATGATCGACATGATCGCCAACGGACGCGCCTTCAACACTTATGCCTATGGTCCGGCCTGGCTGGGCGCCTATTCGACGGTGGCCGTGTTCGACTATGTCAACGGATGGCGTCCCTCGCTACCCGAACGGATGATGATTTTCGGCGGCTACATACTTGATACGCCCGAGGCTGCAAAGAAGTACAAGGAACTGAATTCGGGATCGGCTTCACCCTATGACTTCCTGAAAATGTCGAAGGTCCTGCATCCGGACGATTGGAATCCGCAGAACCTGCTCATTCCGTTGGTGCCCGAGGATCATTGGACATGGCGGGGCGAGAAGCCGGCCGGCTATCAATTGCCGAAGGAATATGCGCAGGCCAAGGACAAGGGCGAGTTTGAACGCGTCGCCAAGCTCTATGCCGATCGCTTCTCGTCGGATCCGTTTTCACCGGTGCGCGAGCTGACTTCCAACAAGGGTCCGATCGTCATCGGGCCGAACTAGACGCGCTCGGCGGCCATGGCAGGTTCTTCGTCAGCGACTGAACGGCCCGGCACACTTGGTGCCGGCCGCACGGCTGCGAGCGAGCGC
>NZ_RZPW01000180.1:0-9272 GCF_003998455.1 Mesorhizobium sp. M7A.F.Ca.CA.001.08.2.1
GACCACCGAGCGTTTCGATATGGGATCGAAGGTGACATCGTGGCCGCGATCGGGCAGATCGATCGCATGCAGGACTTTGCCGGCCTCGGACAGGACGGCAGCGCCAAAGCTGCCGTCGCGTTTGACGAAAGCGGTGGCGAAGACGGCGTCGGCCGAAAGCGTCGTTGCCCAGGCCGATGGCGCCATCGCGGCCATGAAGCCAACGCCTGCAGCTCTCAGGAAATCGCGGCGATCTATCAGCGGGGTTTTCAATTCAGTCCCCATCCAGCGAGGAGAAGCCTGCGGTCAGGCCGAATTCAGCGGTCAACCTGGTCCCGATCAGGGTCGACAGGCTGGAGGTGATCAGCGCGAAATGATCGAGCTTGTCGCGCAATGCCGGATCGGCAAGCGCCTTGTCGATTGGACCGCTGACGGCCTTGGCGGTGGCGACACCGTTGACCAGCTGGATGTGGATAGATTCGGCCATCCAGCGCGCATCGGCCGGCAGGGCGTCGCCAAGTTTCGAGGCCTGGAACAGCGTATCGATGCCGGAGAGATTGCCGGCCAGTGACGCGGTGGTGTTTTGCGAGCGCCAATAGATCGCTTGTTTCGGCTTGTCCGCGTCCGGCTTGCCGCCGAAAAATCCTTTCAGGCGCACGTCACGCACCATTTCCAGCTCGTTGACGAAGACGCCGACCAGTTCGGTCACCGCTTCATTGCCGTCGCGGTAGAGCGGGTTCTGCGGCCCCGGATTGGCCCAAATCGCTGCAAAGCCGTCCGGTTTGTTCCAGGCGGCGCTGACCTCGCCGGCCATGGTTTCGATGTTGCCGGCAACAGCAGTGCCATAGGCGCAGCGGTAGGGATCATCCTTGCCGGCCAGTGCATCGGCGCCGTCGCCGTAAAGTACGAACTCCAGCGCGCCCAGCCCCTGCATGGCGACGCTCTTGCCGGCCAGTTGCGCCGGATCGGTGGCGGTCGGATCCTTGGCCGACAGCGCCGCCTGCACCTGCTTCAGGCCGATGCTCTTGCGATCCGGCCAGAACAGCATGCGTTCCAGCCGGTTGTTCTCCTTGATCGGCCCGAAGCCGATGATTTCGGCTGACGACCAGGCATAGACCGTGGCGGAGAATTCGGACCGTGCGGCATCGAGTTCTCCTTGCGAGGGCGTGACGCACAGCTCGCGCATGGATTCGGTCAAGGCTTCCGCATGCTCGTGCAGGCCAGCATAGGCCGGGCGGACGAAGCCATCGATCGCCCGCTGGATGATGTCGGAGGCTTTGACCGCCGCCGACGCAGGGACAACGCCCAGCAGGGCCAGCGGAAGAACGAGAAACAATGCAGAACGCTTGAACATCACAGTGACTCCAGGAATTTGAACAGCGCATTGCGGTCGGCCGCATTGGCTGCGGCAAAGCGGTCGCGCGCTTTCTGCGCCTCGCCGCCATGCCACAGGATCGCCTCGGTCAGGCTGCGCGCGCGCCCGTCATGCAGGAAGAATGAATTGCCGTTGACCGTCTCGGTCAGGCCGATGCCCCACAGCGGCGGCGTGCGCCACTCATTGCCCGTCGCATCGCCCACGGCCTGGCCATCGGCCAGATCAGGCCCCATGTCGTGCAGCAGGAAGTCGGAATAGGGCCAGATCAACTGGAAGGCCTGCGCCTTGTTGGGCGTATCGCGGCGCGTGACGAATTTCGGCGTATGGCAGGCAATGCAGCCGATCTCGTAGAATGTTTTTTTGCCCGCGAGCACGTCCGGCCGGTCGAGGTCGCGGCGCGACGGCACGGCCAGATTCTGCGAATAGAAGGTGACGAGATCCATCACCGGCGGCGGCGCCTCGACCGGGCCAAGACGCTGCTGCACGCCGTTCGGCATGGCGAGGCATTTTGCCTCCGCAGCAGTGCAATCGCCCCAATGCTTCGGCTCTTCGGGCGTCGAGATGCCGATGTCGCCGGCAAAGGCGTCCGCCGCCTGCTGGCGGATCGACGCGGTCTGTGCCTTCCAGCCGAAACGGCCAAGCGTCAGTTCTCCGTTCAGGCTATCGCGCACGATGTTCGGCCTGCCGGAAATGCCGTCGCCGTCCCTGTCGTCCGGATCGGCGTGGGCGAGAATATCAGCCGGCGCGATCTGTTCGATCAGGCCCAGGCCGATCATCGGCGGGGTCAGGCGCGGCGACAGCGTGGTGCGTGGGTCAAGCGGCCCGTAGCCAAGGCCGTCAACCGAATAGCTCGGCTTGCGCAAGGAGATTACAGTGCCGTCCGTCAGCTCTACCTTACGTTCCTGATAGTCGACATGCATCCTGCCTTCACCGGGCAGGCCGGGTACGGCGAGCTCCTGCAATTGCATGCCGTAGACCGGATCGGGGAAGTTAAGCACCTCGTGGTCGGCAAGCGCCGCCTTCTCTTCGACGCTGCTGGCGTCGCGGGCCAGCCGCAGGAACATCGACGTGGTGCCGGCGTTGCCTTGCGGCGGGCGGCCGCGGCCATCTTTCAGATGGCAGTTCTGGCAGGCGCGTTCGTTGAACAGCGGGCCGAGCCCGTCCGACGCCTGCGTCGAGGACGGCGACGAGACCCAGTTCTTGCGGAAAAGCGCGTTGCCGAGCTTGAAGTCGCCCTCTTCCTCGAAAGTGATGTTGGCCGAGGATTGCGAGAAAGAATCGCGGCTGACGTCCTTTCGGGACGTGCCGGCGCCACCTTGCATCAGCTCGAACTGCTCTGGCCTGGAAAAATCCGTGGTCGGCCTGGTGACGGCGATGACGCGCGCCTGATCCTTCGCATTGAGGTCGGTGCGCGTGGTGGCGAGCCCGGCCGGCTGAAGATTACCCGCCATCGCCGAAGAGGCAAGCGCCAACACGAGCACGACACAGCGCCGACGCGCCAATCCGGCTGGCGTCTTTGGAAGGAGCGGCGAGCCATTGGCCCGCCGCGAGCGGCGCACGAATTCTAGCAGGCGCCGCATTCCCGCATGCCCTTACTCCGCCTCGTCCGCCGATGCGGCGTTGAGCTGGCCGTATTTCTCCTCGCCGATCGAGGCAAGCAGGTCGAGCTGCGTCTCGAGAAAGTCGATGTGACCCTCCTCGTCGGCCAGCAATTCCTCGAACAGCTTCATCGTCACGTAGTCGCCGGCGTCGTTGCAGATTTCGCGCGAGCGCTTGTAGGCGGTACGTGCGTCATATTCGCCGGCAAGGTCGGATTCGAGCACTTCCTTGACGTTCTGCCCGATGCGCAGCGGCGCCACGGACTGCAGGTTCGGATGGCCTTCGAGGAAGATGATGCGGGCGACGAGCTTATCGGCATGGTGCATCTCCTCGATCGATTCCGCCCGCTCCTTCTTTGCCAGCTTGGCGTATCCCCAGTCCTCAAGCAGACGGAAATGCACCCAGTACTGATTGACGGCCCCAAGCTCCAGGAAAAGGGCCTCGTTAAGCCGCTCGATGATCTGCGGATCGCCTTTCATGAATTCTGCTCCCGTATTGGACGCGCAGGCCTCTGACGCGATCCAGGTGTGAAACGACATCCACGCCGCTCGCCTCCGAGCGGGCATGGTAATTTTCGGTGACCCGAATGATCGTTTCCACCACATTTGGGAAGCAGCCGCAACAGCGACCGCGCTTTTGCATGGCATGATAGATCTTCGCCGGCACGATCAGCTGCCAGGGATCCTGGTCCAGCAGCCCGACGATCGTCTGCTCGATCTCCTTCTCGGTGATGATATTGCAATGACAAATCAGCATTGGCTTGCTCGGCTGGCTGACGGCGTCTCCCGCGCCATGTGGCTTGATTTTCTAGCGGAGGCCGTTCCAGAGCCGGTTGTCCGGCTCCGGATCAGTCTCCCGTCTTTCGACCCTTACTTGAACACCTTGTCCGGTGCGTCGAGGCTGTCGGACCCTTCGAAGGCGATGGTGCTGAGCTTCAGGGAGCCGACGGCGCGCTCAATCGACTTGGTCTGATCGATCAGCGCATCGATCGCCGCCTGCACGGTGGCGTTGCCTTCAACGTTGCCCTCGGCGATCTGCTGGTCATAGGCCTCGCCAGCCAGTGCACGCGCCTTGATCGCCTCCATCTTGGCGACCGAAACATCGAGTTTGTCGGACAGTTCCTTGTCGATCGCCGGATCGGCCGCCTTCACCATATCGGCCACCGAGGGACCCGAAACGACGGTGCCGTCGAGACGCGTGTAGCTCGCATGATAGGCCGCGCGAATGCCGATGGCGTCGTAGAGATGCGAATTGTAGGTGTTGTCGGAGAAGCAATCGTGCTCCTCTTCCGGATCATGCAGCAGCAGGCCGAGCTTCATGCGCTCGCCGGCCAGTTCGCCGTAGGACAGCGAGCCCATGCCGGTGAAGATGGTCGAGATCGCCGTGTTCGGCTCGCCATCGACAAGAGCCTTGCGGGCGGCGCCGTCTTCCTTCCAGTTGCCGACCATCTCCTGAAGATCCGAAACCAGAAGGTCGCTGGCCGATTTCAGATACTCGGCGCGGCGGTCGCAATTGCCGCCGGTGCAGTTCTTGAGGTCGTAGTCGGTGAAGGGGCGCTCGCCGGCACCCGGGCCGGTGCCATGCAGGTCCTGGCCCCACAGCAGGAATTCGATGGCGTGATAGCCGGTGGCTACATTGGCCTCGATGCCGCCGGCTCCCTGCAGCGTGCCGGAGAGGAATTCCGGCGAAAGCTTCGATGCATCGACCTTCTTGCCGTTGATCTCGATCTCCTTGTTGGCGATCACATTGGCCGTGTAGAGCGCGTTCGCGTCCGATTCGGTGCCGTAGCTCTTGGCGACGTAGTCGATCAAGCCTTCATCCAACGGCCAGGAATTCACCTTGCCTTCCCAGTCGTCGACGATCTTGTTGCCGAAGCGGTAGACTTCGGTCTGCTGGTAGGGAACGCGCGATGCCTTCCAGGCGTCACGGGCGGCGTTGAGGGTTTCCACCGATGGCGTGGCGAGCAGCGCGTCGACCGCCTTGTCGAGCGCCTGCGCGGTGGTCAGCGAATCCTCGTATTTGGCGAGGGCGATGTCGGAATAGGCCTTGATGACCGCCTTTGCATCGGTTTCCGCCTTTGCCGGCAACACGAATACCGCCGCCGTCAGCAGGGCAGTGGCGCCGATCGCCGCAAGCCTGCTGCCATATCGTGCTGTCATGATCACTCTCCAGTTTCTCGGAAATTCTGTAAACGGCGCGCACGCCAACCGGCGCCAGGCCATCTGCGGGCCATTGGGCGCAAAAGATGCCGCGCGATCGCGCGGTTCGCGGAAGAAAGACACCAAAATGCCTCCAATCGAAAGGGTTCAAGGCCCAGACATTAAAGGGATGCGCTGATGCGCGAGCTTCCATAAAGCTGCGAGATCGTCGGATGTCAATGACAATCCGCAAGAAAAGTCAATTGAAACAACAGTTTAGAATTATTCTAAACTACGACTGTCAACTTTATGCATTCTCCTGCACCGGTCTTGCCGCTGAACTGTGCGATTGACAGCCGCCATCCCGGATGCGACCCGCAAAAGCTCGCTTGCAGCGGTGCCAGACAATTGCCATCTGGCGGAACATCCTAGGGTAGAATCGGGATTGAGTGCGATGAAGAACGGTGTGGTCATTGTCGGCGCGGGTCATGCGGGCGTGCAAGCGGCCGCCAGTCTGCGCGAAGACGGCTATGACGGGCCGGTGATCCTCGTCGGTGACGAGGACGAACTTCCCTATCACAAGCCGCCGCTGTCGAAGACTTTCATCAAGGATGCCGAGGCCAAGCCACAACCCTTGCGCGGCGAGGCCTTCTACACAGGCAGCGCCATCGATTACCGGCCTGGCGTCAGGATCGATCGCATCGATGCCGGACGCCGCAGCTTGGATATTGCCGGCGGGGGTGCGCTTGCCTTCGGCCACCTGATCCTGGCGACAGGCTCGCGCCCGCGCACGCTGCCGCTGCCCGGTGCCGACCTGTCCGGTGTGCTGTCGCTGCGCTCGCTGGCCGATGCGCGGCTGATCCGCGACCTCAGCGCGCAAACCGAAGAAGTCGTCATCCTCGGCGGCGGTTTCATCGGGCTGGAGATCGCAGCCACGTTGAGGGCCGCCGGCCGCACGGTGACAGTGGTCGAGGCGGTGGACCGGCTGCTCGGCCGCGCCGTGGCGCCGGTGGTGGCGAGCCACGTCCGGCAACGGCTGGAAGCGACGGGCGTGCGCATCCTCACCGGCACCTCGATCGCCGGGCTCGAAGGCGAAAACGGTCATGTCGTGGCCGCGATCACCTCGTCAGGCGAAAGACTGCCGGCGCGCATGGTCATTGTCGGCATTGGTGCCGTGCCGAATGTCGAACTGGCGCAGGAAGCTGGCCTCGGCATCGCCAACGGCATCCGCGTCGATCACCAGATGCGGACTTCGGTGCCGGAGATTCTCGCTATTGGCGATGCTGCCTCTTACCGTCACTGGTTCACCGGCGGCGACGTGCGGCTGGAATCGGTGCAGAATGCCACCGACCAGGCGCGGCTTGCCGCGCGCACGATATCAGGCCATGCCGACGCCTATTCTGCGGTGCCATGGTTTTGGTCCGACATCGGCGACATGAAGCTGCAGATGGTCGGCCTGACCGCCGGCGGCGACAGCCATGTCGTGCTGGGCGGCCTTCCCGACAACAAATTCTCGATCTACCACTATGCCGGCGACCGGCTGCTCGGCATCGAATCGGTCAACCGTCCGGGCGACCATATGCTTGGCCGCAAGATGTTGGGCGCCGGCTTCTCGCCGACGCCGCAGACGGTGGCCGCTGGCCCCGAAGGGCTGAAAGCGGCACTGGCTGCTTTCCTCGAGAATGAGCCCGCCAGAGCGGCGGGATAATTCCGTCCCTCAGGCGCGGCACCTTACTGATCAGGCGGCGCAGACTTCGCGGATCGAGCTTTCCAGAATGTCGAGTGCTTCGTTCATGACTTCGTCCTGGATGGTGATCGGCGCCAGGAAGCGGATGACGTTGCCGTAGACGCCGCAGGTCAACAGGATCAGGCCCTTGTCGAGCGCCTTCAACCGGATCGCATTGGCGATCTCGGCTGAGGGCAGGCCCTTCTTGACGTCGTTGAACTCGACCGCGTTCATGAAGCCGAGACCTCTGATGTCGACGATCTCGGGCACGTCGTCGCGGATCGAGTGCAGCCGCTGTTTCAGCCTTGCGCCCAGCGTATTGGCGCGGTCGCACAGCTTTTCATCCTCGATCACGTCGAGCACGGCGTGCGCCGCGGCAACGCCGATCGGACTGCCGCCATAGGTGCCGCCGAGCCCGCCGGGGCCGGGCGCATCCATGATTTCGGCGCGGCCGGTGACCGCCGCCAGAGGAAAGCCGCCGGCCAGGCTCTTGGCCATGGTGGTGATGTCGGCGGCCACCTCATGGTGATCCATAGCAAACATCTTGCCGGTGCGGGCAAAGCCGGTCTGCACTTCGTCGGCGATCAGCAGCATGCCGTGCTGGTCGCAAAGCTTGCGCAGCGCAACCAGGAAATCCCGCGGCGCGTCGTAGAAGCCGCCCTCGCCCTGAACCGGCTCGATGATGATGGCGGCGACCCGGGCCGGATCCACATCGGCCTTGAACAACCGGTCGAGCGCCGCCAACGAGTCGGCGACCGAGACACCGTGCAGCGGCACAGGGAACGGCGCATGATAGACATCGCCCGGCATGGCGCCGAAGCCGACCTTGTAAGGCACGACCTTGCCGGTCAGTGCCATGCCCATGAAGGTGCGGCCATGGAAGCCGCCGGCAAAGGCGATGACCGCCTGACGGCCGGTGGCATTGCGGGCGATCTTGATGGCGTTCTCTACCGCCTCGGCCCCGGTGGTGACGAAGATCGTCTTCTTCTCGAACTTGCCAGGCAGCATGCCGTTCAGCCGTTCGGCCAGGCGCACATAGCTCTCATAGGGCACGACCTGGTGGCAGGTGTGGGTGAAGCGGTCGAGCTGTGCCTTGACCGCGTCGATCACCCTGGGATGGCGATGCCCGGTGTTGACGACGGCGATGCCCGACGAGAAATCGATATAGCGACGCCCCTCGACATCCCAGATTTCCGAATTCTCAGCCCGGTCGGCATAAATCTGCGTGGTCATGCCGACGCCGCGGGAAATCGATTGGTTCTTGCGTTCGGAAATGGCTGAATTCTTCATCGTATCCCTCACCGGGCCGGCGCCCGTCCTGTTTGATGCCGTTGAGATGTCTTCTGACCTTATTTCACGTTTTCCTCAAGTCGGCACCACCGGCAGGCGATTGGGCCTGCGGTGGGCAGATCCCGGCGCTTAGCCAGTCGGGCGATACACGTACGAGACCGGTTTCCTTTTCCCGGGGATCGACTATCCTCTGGATGGCCGCGAGGCACCGCGATCAGCGAGCGGCCCGCGGTCGGGAGAGCCCATGAGCAGGAACGTGACTTCGCCCGTCTCGCAGCCATCGGTCAAAGCTCCCGGTCTTTTGTCTTTTCCAGCCGCCCCGGCGCTTTTCGCCTGCACGGCGGCGCTGCTTCTGACCGGCTGTCAGAAGCAGGAAGCGGCGGACAAGAAACTGCAGATCATGGTGCGCACCGAAACGGTGGCGATGGCCGACTATGCGCCAAGGACTTCGCTGACCGGGGTGATCGCGGCGCGTACGCTGAACAATCTGTCGTTCCGGGTCGGCGGTCGCGTCGCCGAACGGTTTGTCGATGTCGGCCAGCATGTCGATCAAGGCACGGTGCTCGCCCGCATCGACCCGCAGGAGCAGGAATCCGACCTGCGCTCGGCGCAGGCCGATCTTGATGCAGCCAAGGCGCAACTGACCCAGTCCGTTGCCGCCTTCGAGCGGCAGAAGACGCTGCTGGCGCAGGGCTTCACCACCAGGCGCGACTATGACGCCGCGGACCAGGCTCTGAAGGTGGCACAAGGCAGCGTCGAAGCCGCGCAGAGCGCTTTCTCCAACGCCCAGCAAAACCTGTCCTTCACCGAGCTCAAGGCCGGTGCCGCCGGCGTGATCACCGCCCGCCAAGTCGAAACCGGCCAAGTGGTGCAAGCCGCGCAAACCGTCTTCACCGTCGCCGAGGACGGCGACCGCGACGCGGTGTTCAACGTGCAGGAGACGCTGATCGCCAAGACACCGGCATCGCCTGCGGTGACGATCACGCTGTTGTCCGATCCGCAGGTCAGGGCAACGGGCAAGGTCCGCGAAATCTCGCCTGCGGTCGACCCGGCTTCGGGCTCGATCCGGGTCAAGGTCGCCATTCCCGACACGCCCGCCGGCATGCCGCTGGGAGCAGCCGTCATCGGCTCGGTAAGCGCCAAGCCGGCGAAGGCGATCCTGCTG
>NZ_RZPW01000181.1:0-9261 GCF_003998455.1 Mesorhizobium sp. M7A.F.Ca.CA.001.08.2.1
TCTTGGGGGGGAGCCGCCCTGCCAGCATCGAAATGCGACATGCTTGAAGTCAAAACCATATCCAAACGCTATGGCGAGACGATCGCGCTCGCGGACGCATCGATCGCGTTTCGGGCGGGAACCATCCACACCATCCTGGGCGAGAACGGTTCGGGCAAGAGCACGATGGTCAAGCTGTTGTCCGGCATCGTCCAGCCGGACAGCGGCGCGATCCTCCTGCACGGCAAGCCGTTCTCGGGCGCCAACCCCTCGGCCTTCCAGGCGCAAGGCTTCGCCACGGTGTTCCAGGAGGTGCTGATCGCGCCGGATCGCAGCGTGACCGACAACATCCTGCTCGGCCTCGACGGGCTGGTCCGGCGCGCTGTGCCCCGCAACGAGCGCCGTGACCGGGCGAAAGCTGCGCTTAAGCGCTTCGCGGTCACCGACGTCCCTCTCGACATGCCAGCCGGCCTGCTGCCGCTCGCCGCGCAGCAATTGGTCGTCCTTGCTCGCGCGATCGTGCGCAACCCAAAGATCCTGATCCTCGACGAGGTCACCGCCGCGCTCGACTTCGCCGATCGCGAATCCGTTTTTTCGTTGATGCGTGCGCTTGCCGGCGAGGGCTGCCTGATCCTGTTCATCACCCACCGCATGGACGAGGTGATGTCGCTTTCGGATCGCATCTCGATCCTGCGGGGCGGCAGCGTGGTGCGCACCGAAGAGCGCGGCGCTTCGACGCCGGCTGAGCTTCTCAAGACAATGGCGCCACGTACCGCCGCGGAGCTTGCGCATGGCTGATCGCACCGCTCTCGAATTTGGTGGTCTTGCCGTTCGCGAACTCGTCATCGCGCCCGGCGCCAGCCCGATCACGCAGGCAATCGCTCCGGGTGAGATCGTCGGGCTTGCCGGCCTCGATGGTCATGGCCAGGAGCTGTTTCTCAAGATGCTTGCTGGCCTGGAACCGCCGCATGGCGGCTCGATCGAACTCGGTGCATCGGATGCGTCCCGCAAGATCACCGGGTTTCGCAAGGCTGTCGCCAGCGGCATCGCCTATTTGCCGCGCGACCGACGCGCCAACGGCATTTTCCCGACGCAGTCGGTGCTCGACAACTTCGCCGTTTCGACTCTGTCGCGCGACACACGGCTCGGCCTGATCAGCCCGGCGGCGCGCAAGGCGCGCTACGACATCTACCGCGAAAAACTGTCAATCGCCGCACCCCGGCCCGATGCGCCGATCACCACTTTGTCGGGCGGCAACCAGCAGAAGGTGCTGCTGGCGCGGGCCTTGGCGCTGGAGCCCGCGATCCTGCTCCTCAACGATCCGACGCGTGGCGTCGACGTGGCGACGCGGCATGTTCTCTACGACGTGTTTCGCTGGCTGGCGGCCGACGGCATGGGGCTCGTCATCCTGTCCAGCGAAATCGAGGAGATTCTTCTCCTGTGCCAGCGCGTGCTGGTGTTCCGTGAGAATGAAGTCGCGGCCGAGATCGCCGGCAACGCGCTCACCACCGACGGCGTGATATCAGCCATGTTCGGACGTGCGGCATGAGCCCTGTTGCGCGCCTCCTGTCCCTTGGACGAAATTTCGGCTTCGCCGTCGTGCTGCTGGTCGTGCTGCTTGCGGTCAATCTCATCCTCAGCCCGGGACGGTTCCAGCCGGGTTCCTGGGGGGCGCTGGTCGGATTGGCGGCGCCCTTGATCGGTGCTGCCATCGCCTCAACGCCTGTCATCCTCGCCGGGCGTGGCGGAATCGACATCTCGGTCGGGCCATTGATGGGCTTTGTCAACGCTTTGACGATCCAGGTGCTGTTCCTCGGCACCGGCATCTCGTCGCCCTTGGTGCTCGTTCCGGCGGCGTTGCTCGTCGGCGCGCTGGTGGGCGCGGCGAACGGCTTCCTGGCGACAATCGTGCGCATTCAGCCGATCGTCGCCACGCTCGGCACCTATCTGATCCTGACCGGCGTGACGCTGACAATCCTGCCGGCGCCGATCGGCCCAGCGCCGGCCTGGCTCAAGGCGCTGTCCGGCCCGCTGTCGATGCTGCCGCTGGCACTGATGTTCATTGCCTGGTGGCTGGTGCGGCGCACACCATACTACGACCAGCTTATGGCGGTCGGCAGCGACGACCGCGCCGCCTACACCGCCGGTGTCGATGTCACGCGCGTGCGCTTCATCGCCTATGTCATGACCGGCATCCTCGGCGGATGCGCCGGGCTGATGCTGACCGCGCTGATCGGCTCCGCCGACCCCAACATAGGGCCGACCTACACGCTGATCGCCATCGCTGCCATAGCGCTCGGCGGCGTCAGCCTGGCCGGCGGCCGTGGTGGCGTGGCGGGTGCCGCCGTCGGCGCCATCGACATCTTCCTGCTGCAGAGCGTGCTGACGACGTTCAACGTCTCGACCTTCGTGCTGCAGATCGCCTACGGCGCGATCCTGGTGCTGGCGGTGATGCTGACAGCGCTGCAGGAACGTCTTGCCATGGGGAGACGCTGACATGGTTTTGCGCCAAAACCTCTTCGCGACAACCAACGCCCGTGTCGTCGGCGCCTTCTGCGTCGCCGCCCTTCTGCACCTTGCCGGCACAATTCTCATTCCCGGCTACTCGGCGCCGTTTGCGATACGGGCCATGCTGGTGCTCGCCTCGCTGCTCGCCGTGGCCTCGATTGGCCAGACGCTGGTCGTCATCATGGGCGGCATTGACCTTTCGATCCCCTTCGTCATCGGCTTTGCCAATGTCGTGGCGGCGCAGCTTTATGGCGATGGCTGGAACTTTTTTCTCGTCTGCGGCCTGGTCGGCGCGCTGGCGCTCGTCATCGGCGGGCTGAACGGGCTGATCTCGCGCAGCCTCGACATCCAGCCGCTCATCGTCACGCTCGGAATCGGCATGGTCGTGCAAGGGCTGGTGCTGCTGTGGACAGCCGGCTTCCCGTCAGGCTCCGCGCCACAAGCGGTTTCCAGCTTCGTCTCGATCGGCGGATCGGCCGGCCCGCTGCCGGTGCCGTGGCTGGTGCCAAGCCTGGTCGTGCTGGCGGCGCTGGTCGTGCTGGTGCTGGAGCGGACGCCCTATGGCCGCCGGCTCTATGCGTTGGGCAGCAATCCGGGAGCGGCGCCGCTGGCGCTGATCGATCCGGTTCGCATGTGGGTCATCACCTATGCAGCAAGCGCCTTCTTCGCCGCTGTCGCGGGCGTGCTGCTGCTCGGCTTCACCGGCTCGGCCTATGGCGATGTCGGCCAGCCCTATCTGTTCCAGACCATCGCAGCGGTCGTTGTCGGCGGCGCAGCACTGGTCGGCGGTCGGGGCAGCTATCTCGGCACGATCGCCGGCGTGCTGGTGCTGACCGAGATCAACACGCTGCTCATCGGCCTCGGCTTCCAGCCCGCGGCGGTGCAGGCCGCGCTCGGCTTCGTCATCGTGCTGCTGGTTTCGCTCTATGGCCGCGAACGGCACGTCTCGGCAACCATCTGAAAGGACTTGTCAGTCGAGCCGCCACAGCTTGCGGGCATTGCCGGACAACAGCCTGTCGCGCTCGTCAATGCTGCAGCCTGACAGCAATGCATGGCTCGCCGCCACCCAGGTCGACAGGCCGCCGCCTAGCGTGCAGACCGGCCAGTCGCTGCCCCAGACGACGCGGTCCCAGCCGAATGAATTGATGGTGTGCTCGACGTACGGCCGCAACGTCTCGACCGTCCAGCTGCCGGCATCGGCATAGGCGACGACACCGGAAATCTTGGCCATGACATTCGGGCGCCGGGCGATCTCGCTCATATGCTCGCGCCATGGATGTTCCCTGTTGCCCTTGATGTCGGGCACGCCGCAATGGTCGAGCACGAACGTCACATCGGGTGCCAGGTCGGCAAGCACGATAGCCTTGGGAATCTGGTGCGGCAGCACGACGAGATCGAAGGTCAGGCCGGTGCCGCCAAGCCGCTTGATGCTGTCGCGGAACACCGCACCTTCCGAGAGCTCGTCGGGCGCGACATGAAGGACGCGGCGAAAGCCCCTTACGAACGGGTTTGCCCGCTGCCGTTCGAGATAGGCCGCGAAGTCTCCTTCCTCAGGACGGCAGGACGCGATCACCCCGGCCAGCATGCTGCCGGGCTGCCGTGACAGTCCTTCCACACGAGCCGTCTCGGCTTCGATGTCGGCCGGATCGACATCGACCTCCATATGCAGCACGCGCTCGACGCCGACACGCTGCGCCTCCGTCGCGTAGTCTTCATAAGAGAAATCGCGGTTGAGCGCCGGCACGCCGGCGAGCCAAGGATAGCGCAGGGCCGAGCGATCGATGAGGTGAAGATGGGTGTCGATGATCATGGCGAGGCTCCTCCCTCTGGTTTTTCAAATCATCTCACGAGAGAATTCTTCATTCAAATAAGAATTCACACCGATGAGCCGACTGCTGATCCAGCAAGGTGCGACAGCTTTTCACACGTTGCCAGCAACAGTTCGATTGTCCTGGTGATATCGGGTGCGGAAGGCGCGTTGACCACCGTGATGTAGGGAATCGACAGCGCGGCGATCGCCTTGCCGTCGGAACTGCGCACCGGGGCCGACAGGTTGAAGACGCCGGCTGTCTGCATCGAAGCCATCATCTCGTAGCCACGATCGCGGATCTGGTCGAGACGGGTGAAGAACTCGCTCGATTGCGCCGTCTTGTCGGTGCTGCGGACGTGTTCGGAAATCATCATCTGGCGCTCTTCCGGTGAGCGGAAGGCGAGCAGCACATGTCCCGAGCCGGTATCGAATAGACTGATATGGGAGCCGACCCGGATCGATATGCCCCAGTAGTTCGGTGCTTCCTGCTGACCGATGACGACGGCAGAACCACGATCAAAAACAACGAGTTGGTTGGCCTGCTGCGATGTCTCGGCAAGCTCACGCATCAGCGGCGTCGCATAGGAGACCAGCCGCCGTACCGGCGCGTGCAGCTGTGCCAGGCCGAACAGCTTGAGCGTCAGCGAATAGCGGTCGCCGTCGAGGCGCGTGACGTAGCCACGCCGCACCAGCCGGTCCAGCATGCGATAGAATTCGTTGGGACTGCGGTCGAGTTTCTTGGCGATTTCGGCCTGGGTCAGGCCACCGTCGACGCCCGCCAGCAGTTCAAGGATATCGAGCCCCTTGTCGAGCGCCGGCGCGCGATAGCGCTCGTCTTCGCTGTCGTCCATGGGCTCATCCTCCAGTGAATTTCGCCCTTCATATACGCAGGAACGTGCGCGGCGGAAACAAATTTCGCCTTGACGTGTCTATGAATGTTTTGTTTGTATATGAATGTAGCACTTCTTGTCATCAGACGAGTTGCGGTCGCCGCGAAGGCGGCGCCAAGGGAGGATACCAATGAACAGACTGCTTTCCGGCGTGTGCGCCGGCGCATTGTTGCTCGCGTCAGGTGCAGGCGCTGCTCTTGCCGGCGACCTGCCCGGCAAGTTCGAAGGCGTGACCGTCGACGTGAAGCTGATCGGCGGCCAGCAATATGAAAAGCTCTACGAACGGATCCCGGAATGGGAGAAGGCGACTGGCGCCAAGGTCAACATCCTGACCAAGAAGAACGGCTTCGACATCGACAAGGAGCTCAAGTCGGACATCGCCTCGGGCAGCACCAACTGGTGCGTCGGCTGGAACCATTCCTCCTTCGCGCCGCAATATACCGGCCTCTACACCGACCTCAGCAAGTTGCTGCCGAAGGAAGAGATCGACGCCTTCGTGCCGTCGACGATCAAGGCGGCAACCATCGACGGCAAGCTGGAGATGCTGCCGCGTGCGCAGTTCGACGTTTCGGCGCTCTACTACCAGAAGAGCCTGTACGAGAACGCCGACAACAAGACCAAGTTCAAGGCGAAATACGGCTATGACTTGGTGCCGCCGGACACCTGGAAGGAAGTCACCGACCAGGCCGAGTTCTTCGCCAACCCGCCCAATTTCTACGGCACCCAGTTCGCCGGCAAGGAAGAGGCGATCAACGGCCGCTTCTACGAGATGGTCGTCGCCGAGGGCGGCCAATATCTCGATAAGGACGGCAAGCCGGTCTTCAACTCCGAGGCCGGCATCCGGGCGCTCGACTGGTTCGTCAACCTCTACAAGGCCAAGGCCGTGCCGGCCGGCACCACCAACTATCTCTGGGACGATCTCGGCCAGGGCTTTGCGTCCGGCACTGTCGCCATCAACCTGGATTGGCCGGGCTGGGCCGGCTTCTTCAACGATCCGAAGTCGTCGAAGGTCGCCGGCAATGTCGGCGTCAAAGTCGCGCCGAAGGGTTCGTCCGGCAAGCGCACCGGCTGGTCCGGCTTCCATGGCTTCTCGGTGACCGAGAACTGCCCGAACAAGGAGGCCGCGGCTTCCCTGGTTTGGTGGCTGACCAACGAGGACAGCCAGAAGCTCGAGGCCGCCGCCGGTCCGCTGCCGACCCGCACCGCGGTCTGGGACTGGGACCTGAAGCAGGCCGAAAACGATCCTTACAAGAAGGAGGTTCTTACCGCTTTCCAGGAAGAGGCCAAGCACGCCTTCGCCGTGCCGCAGACGCCTGAATGGATCGAGATCTCGAACGCCGTCTATCCCGAGCTGCAGGCGGCGATCCTCGGCGACAAGACCTCGAAACAGGCACTGGATGAAGCCGCCGCCAAGGCGACACAAATCCTCCAGGACGCCGGCAAGCTCTAGCAACGGCTCCCAGGGCTGCCTCCCCCATCAGCAATGGGGGAGGCGATCGCGTTGCGCGGGATGCCAGCGGTTTACGCTAACCCTTCGCGCCCAGCCAACGCACCGCCGTCCAAATACAAACACTCAAGGATTCTGATGAAGGGCTTCAAGCCATCCGCGCCATTCCTGCTGCTGCTTCCGGCCATGATCGTGCTGGCGGCGGTGGTGGTGGTGCCGCTGCTTCTGTCGCTCTATTCGAGCTTCACCCCGTTCCGCCTGACGCGGCCCGAAACGTTCTACGTCTTCATCGGCATCCGGAACTATCTTTCGATCCTGTCCAACACCGACTTCTGGTGGGCCTTCGGTCGCACGGTTCTGCTGCTGACCATCGCGCTCAATCTCGAAATGCTGCTCGGGCTCGGCCTCGCCATGCTCGTCGAGAAGGCGACGCGCGGCCAGCGCATCCTGCGCACGCTGATGATGTTTCCGATGATGTTCTCGCCGATCCTGGTCGGCTTCCAATTCAAGTTCATGTTCAACGACAATATCGGCCTGGTGAACAATGCGCTGCAGTCGCTCGGCATCAAGCGAGACGCCATACCGTGGCTGATCGAGGGCCATCTCGCCTTCATCGCCATCTCGATCGCCGAGATCTGGTCGTCGACGGCGATCTTCGCCATCCTGATCCTCGCCGGCCTGCTCGCCATGCCCAAGGAGCCGATCGAGGCGGCGCGGGTCGACGGCTGCACGCCGTGGCAGACATTCCGCTATGTGACGTGGCCATTCGTCATGCCCTTCGCCTACATCGCCATGACCATCCGTTCGCTCGACGTCGCGCGCGCCTACGACATCGTCAAGATCATGACCGATGGCGGACCGGCGGGCCGCACCGAACTGCTATGGACCCTGGTGGCCCGCACCGCCTACAGCGATGGGCGCATGGGCATGGCCAACGCCATGGCCTATTTCTCGATCCTGCTGTCGATCGCCTTCACCGTCTACTTCTTCAACAAGCTCGCCGCGGCGCGCACGCAGATCGGTGCAGAGTGGTGAAGATGGACGAGAATTCTTCCGCCCGCCTGAAGCGCCGGCTGCTCGGCATCGTCTATCGCCTTGGCCTGTTCCTGGCGATGCTGACGATCTGCCTGCCGGGCCTGTGGATCGTGCTGTCGTCGCTGCGGCCGACGGTCGAGATCATGGCAAAGCCGCCGGTCTGGATCCCGCAGGAGATCTCGTTCGACGCCTATGTCGCGATGTTCTCAGGCATCGGCAAGGGCGGCATCCCGGTGATCGAATATTTCCGCAACTCGCTGATCATCTCGGTGACCTCGACGGTCATTGCGGTGGCCATCGGCATGGCCGGCGGCTATGCGTTCGCGCGTTATCGATTTCGCGGCAAATCGAGCGTCTTCCTCGGCCTGATGCTGACGCGCACCGTGCCGGGCATCGCGCTCTCGCTGCCGCTGTTCTTCCTCTATGTGCGGCTCGGCATCATCGACACCCATTTCGGGCTGATCCTCGCCTATGTCGCGCTCAACGTGCCGTTCACCATCTGGCTGATCGACGGCTTCTTCCGCCAGGTGCCCAAGGACCTCGCGGAAGCAGCGCAGATCGATGGCTGCACGCGCTGGCAGGCGTTCTGGCAGGTCGAGTTTCCGCTCGCCGGACCGGGCATTGCGTCGGCCGCGATCTTCGCCTTCCTGACCTGCTGGAACGAGTTCGCGCTGGCCTCGCAGCTGACCCGCTCGGTGAGCGCCAAGACGCTGCCGGTCGGCCTGCTCGACTACACGGCCGAGTTCACCATCGATTGGCGCGGCATGTGCGCGCTGGCCGTGGTGATGATCATCCCGGCGCTCACCCTCACCTACATAGTCCAGAAACACCTTGTCGGCGGCCTGACCTCCGGCGCGGTGAAAGGCTGATCCCATGGCAACCGTTACCCTCACCAAGCTGACCAAGCGCTACGGCACTATTGGGATCGTGCACGGCATCGATCTCGACATTGCCGACCGCGAGTTCATTGCGCTGGTCGGCCCGTCCGGCTGCGGCAAGTCGACGACGCTGCGCATGATCGCCGGGCTGGAGGAAATCAGCGCCGGCTCGATCGAGATCGGCGGACGCATCGTCAACGATTTGCCGCCACGCTCGCGCAACATCTCGATGGTGTTCCAATCCTATGCGCTCTATCCGCACATGACGGTGCGCGAGAATCTCGGCTTCTCCCTGAAGATCGCCGGCGCCGCCAAAGAAGACATGGACCGCCGCGTCGCCGAGGCCTCGGCCATCCTCGGCCTCGACACGTTGCTCGACCGCCGCCCGTCGCAACTGTCCGGCGGTCAGCGCCAGCGCGTCGCCATGGGCCGCGCCATCGTGCGCGATCCAGACGTCTTCCTGTTCGACGAGCCGCTTTCCAATCTCGACGCCAAATTGCGCACGCAGATGCGCACCGAGATCAAGAAGCTGCATGCCAAGGTGCAGTCGACGGTGATCTACGTCACCCACGACCAGGTCGAAGCGATGACGCTGGCCGACCGCATCGTCATCATGCGCGACGGCCATATCGAACAGGTCGGCACGCCCGACGAGGTCTTCCGGCGGCCGGCGACGCGCTTCGTCGCCGGCTTCATCGGCTCGCCGCCCATGAA
>NZ_RZPW01000182.1:0-9258 GCF_003998455.1 Mesorhizobium sp. M7A.F.Ca.CA.001.08.2.1
AAAGCCGCCGGTCGAGAAAACCGGGCTGACGCTCGGCATGGGCATGACCGAGAAACAGGGCGGCACCGATGTGCGCGCCAATGTGACGAGGGCGGAACGCGCCGGCAGCGGTTTTTATCGTCTGACCGGGCACAAATGGTTCATGTCGGCGCCGATGTCGGATGCCTTCCTGGTGCTGGCGCAGGCGCCGGAGGGGCTGTCGTGCTTCCTCGTACCGCGCGTTCTCGGTGACGGCTCGGGCAACGGCTTCCGCTTCCAGCGGCTGAAGGACAAGCTCGGCAACCGTTCCAACGCATCCTCCGAAGTCGAATTCGTCAATGCCATCGGCGAGATGGTCGGCGAACCCGGTGCCGGTGTGAAGACGATCATGGACATGGTGACGCTCACCCGGCTCGATTGTGCCATCGCCTCGTCGGCGATCATGCGCGCGGGCCTCGCCGAGGCCGTTCATCATGCCCGCCATCGTCAGGTGTTCGGTTCGACCCTGATCGAGCAGCCGTTGATGCAGCGCGTGCTGGCCGACATGGCACTCGATGTCGCCGCCGCCACCGCACTGTCGTTCCGGCTGGCGCGGTCCTTCGACGAGGCGGCCAGCGACCGCGGTGAAGCGGCGTTTGCCCGCGCCATGACGCCGGTCGTCAAATACTGGGTCTGCAAGATCGCGCCGCCTTTGCTCTATGAGGCGATGGAGTGCCTCGGCGGCAATGGCTATGTCGAGGAGGCGCCGCTCGCCCGCTATTATCGCGAGGCCCCGGTCAACGCGATCTGGGAGGGCTCGGGCAATGTCATGGCGCTCGACGTGCTGCGCGTGCTTGGCCGTGCGCCCGGCCTGTTCGAGGATGTGCTGGCCGGCATCGACCGCGATCTCGGCGCCGGCGGACGCGGCACGATCGGCGTGCTGAAGGCGGCGATGCAGGTCGCTTCAACCGACGAAGGTTCGGCTCGGCTGCTCACCGAGCAGCTGGCTCTGTCGGCTGCGGCGGCGGAATTGCGCCGTCTGGGGGCAGGGCGGATCGCCGACGCGTTCGTCGAGACGCGATTGGCCGGCCAATGGCGCAACACCTATGGCATGATCGATTCGCGCCACGATGCACGCATGATCATCGACACGCTCTATCCGCCAGTGAACTGAGCCGCGAGCATCGCAAAAACCGGCGCCATCCACAGTTTTGAGGCGTTGGTCCGTATCCTCTCGCATATGGCTAATTTTCGTTAACCTTAACAAATGGTTTCCGTTGCGATGGCGAGCGGCAAGGCCCACTGTCCCGGCGCAAGCAGGCAATGGTTCAGATTGGCCGTCTCCTGCTTTGCGAAGCAGGAACACCGATGCGACAGGTACTGACCTCTTTTCTGACCTTGCACTGGACGATTGTTTTCGCCCTGCTTGCGCTCATCTGCATCGACGGAAACCGTGGTGTGGCGGCGGCGCTCGGCGTGATCGGTGCCACAATCGAGGGTACCCGCTTCGTCAACCTCGACAATTTCGTTGTCGTGGCGCCGCTTGCCACCGCATTGCTGGTCGTCGCGGTTCTGTTTTTCTGGGCCTTTGTCGAAGCCCTGGTCAACGACGCGACCAGCCCGGACGCCGACAGCGTTGCCCGCATCGCCTTCATCTGCGCGTCCGGCGTGTTGTCGCTGATCGTCATCGGGGGTGCTGCGCAAGGCATAAACGGGCTGTTCATGGCCGTTGCCGTGCAGCTGGCAGCACTTCTGGCATCCTATGTCGCCATGCTTGCCGAACGGCGGTCCGTGGTTGCGGCAGCGGCTTCGGGCGAAGGCGAGATCCATGCCGTCGCGCACGGCATGGCAAAAGCCGCAGCCCACAATTCGCTGCTTTCACTCATATCAGGCCGAACGGTGTCCAAAACCGGCTCCAATCCCAGGGGAGGCCGCTGATGCGCTACATCTTCGGATTCTGGGCGGCGCCGATGGCGATTTTCTGGGGCTGGTTCTATCTGTCGGCCAATGACATCAATTTCGGCTACGCGATGCTCAGCCGACAGATGCACGACTTCTTCTTCCAGCTCTACGGTCAGATGCTCGGCATCGATCCGGCGATCATCCCCGGCATGGTGGCGAAGACGTGCGTCTTCGACGGGTTGCTGCTGATGGCGCTTTGGGCATTCCGCCGTCGCCGCGAAATCGCCGGCTGGGTCAGACAGCGCTGGGCGGGTCCGGTTCCGTTCGAGCGGATGCGTGGAGCGACTGAAGCCGGTCCAAAACTCCCTGCAGAATAAACGCGGCTGCCGCCGAATCGATCTTACCGGCGCGCTTGCGGCGCGAGAAATCCATCTCGATCAGCGTCCTTTCGGCCGCGACCGTCGATAGCCTTTCATCCCAGAGCACGAAGGGCAGGTCGCTCATTTGTGCCATGTTACGGACGAAGGCGCGCGATTTCTGCGCACGCGGACCTTCCGAGCCGTCCATGTTGATCGGCAGCCCAATCACCACGGCGCCGGCATTCTCCTTTTGTAGCAAGGCGAGCAGCACCGCCGCATCGAGCGAAAATTTCCTTCGCATGATGACCGGACGCGGATGGGCGAAGGAAAACCTCTGGTCCGAGACCGCGACGCCGATCGTCTTGTCGCCGAGGTCAAGCCCCGCCAGCGTCTTACCGCCGGCTAACCGCGCCGGCAATTCTTCGATCGTGATAATGCCCACCGGCCGTCCTTCGCCTTTCACCACCAGGTGTTTTGTCAAACGCGTGGCGGACAAGTAACCCTTTGATCTCGGGGCCATTGGCGTTCTATCCTTTGGCAAGTCAAAAATCGAGGAATGCATTCATGAAACTGACCTGGTACGGCCACTCGGCCTTTCGGATCGATACCGCTGATGCCAAGATCCTCATCGACCCCTATCTGATAGGCAATCCGTCATGGACGGGTGGCTGGGAGGGCCCGGCTGAGGGTGTCACGCATGTGCTGCTGACGCATGGCCACAGCGACCACATCAGCGGCGCGGTGGAAGTGCTCGGCAAAAGCGGCGCCCAGCTCGTCGCCAATTTCGAGATCTGCATGTATCTGGTCGGCAAGGGCGTCAGCGACAAGAAGATCAATCCCGGCAACATCGGCGGCACCGTCGATTGCGGCAGCTTCACCACCACTTTTGTCCAGGCGCTGCACTCATCCTCGTTCCCGGGCGAGGGCGGCCAGAACACCTATCTCGGCAATCCGGGCGGCCTCGTCCTGCATTTCCCGGAAGACAAAACGCTCTATCACATGGGCGACACCGACATCTTCTCCGACATGGCGCTGATCAACGAGTTGCATGAGCCGAAGATAGGCCTGGTGCCGATCGGCGACCGCTTCACCATGGGCGGCGCGGTGGCGGCACTTGCCTGCCGGCGCTTCTTCAAATTCGACACCGTGGTTCCCTGCCACTTCGGCACGTTTCCGATGATCGACCCGACCGCCGATAAGTTCGAGGCCGGCCTGGAAGGATCCGGTGTAAGGGTGGCGTTGCCGAAAATCGGTGAGACGATTACGATTTAGAAACAGCTAAAGTGGAATAAATCCATGGTATTGGGGCGATCTCTTTGCGTTTCCATGTTTGTCGCGGCGTCGCCCGCGCTCGCCGCGGATGATTTCATCGAAGGCGTCTACCTTCAGTCCGAAGAGCTTTGCACGCAGGCCAAAAAGGACACGCTGCAAACGCTGATCGACGCCGGCAACATCGTGCTTTCGGCACACGGCCTGCAGAGCGTGGAATACAATTGCGAGTTTCTGCAGGTCAGCAAGGCGACCGCTTCGCCGAGCTGGGCGGTGACGGCCCTCTGCCAGGAACCGGGCTATGTCTTCCCAGATGTCCTCTCGGTGACGCAAATGAATGAGAAGCAGATCGATCTCGTGTCGGTCCGGCCCGTCAACGACGAAAGCGAAGCAAGCGGCAACAGCGGCAGCTACTATCTGTGCGAGGGCGTTGCCCTGCCGTAGACATCATCCTGTGCGTGGATCGATGGCCGAAGACTAGGCCGCCGCCGCAGCCTGGTTCTCTCGCACGATGCATGTTGCGCAGCGCGCGCGGCGCCGCTATAGCCCGAACTGGTTTTCCCCGAGGCAAAAACATGTCCGTAGATCTTCAGACAGTGAAGCGCGTCGCGCATCTCGCCCGCATTGCAGTGAGCGAGGAAGATGCCGAACGGATGACCGGCGAGCTGAACGCCATTCTGGGCTTCGTCGAACAGCTGAATGAGGTCGATGTTTCCGGCATCGAACCGATGACCTCGGTGACGCCGATGGACATGAAGAAGCGTCAGGACGTTGTTACTGACGGCGGCAAGGCAGCTGACATCGTCGCCAACGCGCCGGCGACCGAAGAGAATTTCTTCCTCGTGCCGAAGGTCGTGGAGTAAACCGGCCGATGGCAATCGACATCGCCATTGAAACGCCACTGCAGGACGACGTGCGCGGCCTGGTCGAGGAACTCAACCGGACCTTGCTCGAACTGACGCCGCCGGAGCATTGCTACCATCTGACGGTCGAGCAGATGGCTGGTGAGGACACGACTGTCTTCATCGCCCGCGACAACGGCATGGCCATTGGCTGCGGTGCGCTGAAACGCCATGACGGCGCTGTCGGCGAGGTCAAGCGCATGTACACGCGGCCCTCGCATCGCGGGCAGAAGATCGGCGCGAAAATCGTCGAGCAGGTCGAGGCGCTGGCGCGCAACGAGGGGCTGAAGCGCCTGGTGCTGGAGACGGGCGACCGTCACCCCGCGGCGTGGACCGTCTACGAACGCGCCGGGTTTTCGCGTTGCGGCCCGGTGCTGGATTATCCCGATTCCGAGTGGTCGGTGTTTTACGAAAAGAGCCTTTGATGAGCGACCTGACCCAGCTGACGATTTCACAGGCTCGCGCCAAGCTGCACGGCAAGGAAATCACCGCGACCGAGATCACCGAGGCCTATCTCTCGGCCATCGATCGCGCCAATCCCGCGCTCAATGCCTATGTCGCGGTGACAGGCGACAAGGCGCGCGACATGGCCAAGGCGTCCGACGCAAGGCTGGGCAAGGGCGAGGGCGGTGCGCTGGAAGGCATCCCGCTCGGAATCAAGGACCTGTTCGGCACCGAAGGCGTCCATACGCAGGCCTGCAGTCATGTGCTGGACGGGTTCAAGCCGCGCTACGAATCGACCGTTACGTCAAATCTGTGGGCCGACGGTGCCGTCATGCTCGGTAAACTCAACATGGACGAGTTCGCCATGGGCTCGTCCAACGAGACGTCCTACTATGGCCCGGTCATCAATCCGTGGCGGCGCTCGCGCCTAGACACGGTGGTGATGCCGACGACGCATCAGGGTGATGGCGGCTTCGTCTCGGCCGGCGGCACCAGGACCGCGCGCAGCCTGGACAATGCGCAGCTGGTGCCGGGCGGTTCTTCTGGCGGTTCGGCAACCGCAGTGTCGGCCTTCCTGTGTGCCGGCGCGACCGCGACGGATACTGGCGGCTCGATCCGCCAGCCGGCCGCCTTCACCGGCACGGTCGGCATCAAGCCGACCTATGGCCGCTGCTCGCGCTGGGGCATCGTCGCCTTCGCCTCGTCGCTCGACCAGGCCGGCCCGATCGCTCGTGACGTGCGCGATGCCGCGATCCTGCTGAAGTCGATGGCCTCCGTCGATCCGAAGGACACGACGTCGGTCGACATGCCGGTACCGGACTATGAGGCCGCGATCGGCAAGCCGATCAAGGGCATGAAGGTCGGCATTCCCAGGGAGTACCGCGTCGAGGGCATGCCCGAAGAGATCGAAGCGCTGTGGCAGAAGGGCATTGCCTGGCTGAAGGACGCCGGCGCCGAGATCGTCGATATTTCCCTGCCGCATACGAAATACGCGCTGCCCGCCTATTACATCGTGGCGCCCGCCGAGGCTTCGTCCAATCTCGCCCGCTACGATGGCGTCCGCTACGGCTTGCGCGTGCCGGGCAAGGATATCGTCGACATGTATGAGAAGACCCGTGCCGCCGGTTTCGGCCGTGAGGTCAAGCGCCGTATCATGATCGGCACCTATGTGCTGTCGGCCGGCTATTACGACGCCTACTATCTGCAGGCGCAGAAGGTGCGCAATCTGATCAAGCGGGATTTCGAGACTGTCTTCGCCGCCGGCGTCGATGTCATCCTGACCCCGGCAACGCCATCCGCCGCCTTCGGCATCGCCGACGAGGACATGGCTGCCGATCCGGTCAAGATGTACCTGAACGACATCTTCACCGTCACCGTGAACATGGCCGGCCTGCCGGGCATTGCTGTGCCCGCCGGGCTCGACGCCAAGGGCCTGCCGCTCGGGCTTCAGTTGATCGGCCGGCCGTTCGACGAGGAAACCCTGTTCCAGACCGCTGCCGTCATCGAGCAGGCCGCCGGCACATTCCAGCCGGAGAAATGGTGGTAGCATGCCGCCCCCGTCTCGCATTTCCATCGTCGAGACGGAAGACGAACTGCTGATAACCAACCCACCGCGCATCTCGGATTTCAGGATGGGCTTCGTCCTGGTTGGGGCCGCGATCGCTGCCTACACCGGCTACATGGGATTGACCGACACGTCGCCCGCAAACGTCGCCAGCGGCACTCTCGGATTGCTGTCGTTCACTGCGATCATTGCCCTCTTCACCTACTTCCTCGGCAAGGATTTCATGTGGCTGGTGTTCGGCAAGGAAACCCTGCGGCTAACCGACGTGGCAGCCGTGCGCGACGTCAGGGGTTTTGTGCGAAATCGTTCCTCATTGCCTTTGAAAGGGCACCTTGAGGCCGAAATCCTCGACCATACCTATCCAACGGATGAAGCGGGGCTGTCGGAAGTCATCAGGTTGACCAACACCAACGGCGTCCTTGTTTTCGGCAGGGAGTTGAGCCGGCCCGAGGCCGAGGCTGTGACAAGTGCCGTCGAGCACTTCATCAGTCGTGAGAATTCGAGCCGACGATAGGCAGCCAATGTTCTTCTACCTTTCCAAGATCTTCTGGTTCTTCATCCAGCCGCTCAACCTGGCGATCTTCCTGCTGCTAGCGGGACTGCTCGCGGTCACGATCGGGCGCCGACGGTTAGCGGCCGCCGGCAGCGTGCTGGCATTTTTGATCCTTGCACTGTCAGCATGGACGTCGCTCGGCGCCATGATGCTCAATCCGTTGGAAGAGCGCTTTCAACGCCCGCCGCTGCCGGAAAAGGTCGACGGCATCGTCGTGCTCGGCGGCGGCTTCGAGGGCGCCATCAATCTGGCGCGCGGCGGCTATGAGCTGAACAGCAGCGGCGATCGGATGGTCGAGACCGCGATTCTCGCCCGGCGCTTTCCCACCGCCAAGGTGGTCGTCTCCGGCGGCACCGGCGCGTTGTTTCTCGATGGCGAGGGCGATGCCGCAACCGCGCCGCGCCTGCTCACCGCGCTTGGCGTGGCGGCCGACCGTATGATCCTGGAGAACAAGTCCCGCAACACCTATGAGAACGCGGTCTTCACCAAGGAGTTGGTAACGCCGAAGCCCGGCGAGACCTGGCTGCTGGTGACCTCGGCCTTCCATATGCCGCGCGCCAAGGCGCTGTTCGACAAGGCCGGCTTTGCAACCGTTCCATGGCCGGTCGACTATCGCACCTCGGGACGGGAAGGCGTCGGCCTGTTCCGCGACAATCCAGCCGATTCGCTGCAGGCCACCACCATGGCCATCCGGGAATGGATCGGGCTTTTTGCCTACTGGCTGTCAGGCCGGATCGATCAGCCTTTTCCGGGTGGCTGACCGATCACCGCCTGCCTGGCCGCCGAGAAGAACTGGCGCCGCACCAGCACCGCCAGCAGCAACAGCGTCGACAACACGAACACCATGGGGTCGACGAACCAGCCGAGATAACCGATCGAGAAGAACACGCCGCGCAGGCCGGAGTTGAAGTGCTTTCCGGCCAGCATGTTCATTTGCGCCGCACGCCACACCGCCGTTTCGGTGACCGGATTGCGCGAGGCTTCGCCATGCGGGATTGGCACGGCGCCGATCAGGATCGTGCAATAATTGAACAGCCGGTACGCCCAGCCGAATTTGAAGAACGAAAACGCCAGGATCAGCACCAGCCCAAACACCTTTATCTGGAAGGCCGCGCGCGACGGCGCGCCACCCAGAGGCAGGTCGCTGAGCACTTCAAGAACCCGGTCGGACGCGCCGAGCAGGGCAAAGCAGCCGCCGATCGCGATCAGCGAGCTGGAGGCGAAAAAGGCGGTGCCTTGCTGCAGCCCGCTCATGATGGCGGTGTCGACGATGCGGATCTCGCGCTCGGCCATGGTCCGCATCCAGGCTTGCCGCTGTGCATTCATCGCCGTCGTCAGCGACACCCGGCTGACAAGCTTGCCGTCGGAGGCAAACGTGTGCAGCAGCCACGCGACGAGGAAGAAGGCCAGCGCCGCGAGATCGGCTGTCGAAAGATCGAGGGAATCGCCCATGGCCTGAATTTATCACATTCAGCGCGATCGCTTCGATGTCCGCATACAGCGATCGTGCCAATGTCGCTGCCGGAGCAAACAAGGTCGGCGGGTGCAGCGCCGCGATTTCCAAAAGAGCGGAAACATCGTGGGAATTCCTATATGTAGTCCTCGACCTGACTCCAGGAGACAACGCCGCGTGTTCCTTTCGGTTTTCGACCTGTTCAAGATCGGCATAGGACCCTCGAGTTCGCACACGATGGGACCGATGACCGCCGCGGCGCGGTTTCTCGACGAGGTCGCGGGAAATGACTGGCCGCGCCCGGCGGGTGTGAAGGTCGACCGCCTTGGCGCCAGCCTGCACGGGTCACTCGCCTATACCGGCATCGGCCACGGCAGTGACCGCGCCGTCATGCTCGGCCTTGCCGGTCTGACGCCGCAGACGGTCGATCCCGACCAGGCCGATGGCATTGCCAGCCGCATCGCCGCCGAAAAGCGTATTTCGCCGCCCGGCCATCCCACCTATCGCTTCGATCCGGCCACCGATCTGGTGCTGGACCGCAAGACGCCGCTCACCGGCCACGCCAACGGCATGGCGTTCTACGCCTATGATTCCGGCGGCCGCCTGCTGCTCAAGCGCATCTATTATTCGATCGGCGGCGGCTTCGTGGTTTCCGAAGAGGAACTGCAGCGGATGAAGGCCAAGGGATCGGTGACGACGGAAGGCAAGAAAGTGCCTTATCCGTTCAAGAATGCGGTCGAGATGCTGGCCATGGCCGGCAAAAGCGGCCTTTCCATCGCCGACATGAAACGCGTCAACGAGGAGACGCAGATGACGCGCGAGGCGCTCGACGCCGGCCTCGACGGCATCTGGAG
>NZ_RZPW01000183.1:0-9227 GCF_003998455.1 Mesorhizobium sp. M7A.F.Ca.CA.001.08.2.1
AGGCCTTCGTCTCCGAGGCGATCAAGCCGCTCATCCCGGGCGTCATGACCTTCGGCGCCGGCCATTTCTACGTCAGCCAGTCCGACAAGGGCGGCCTCGTCTTCGGCGGCGATATAGACGGCTACAATTCCTACGCCCAGCGCGGCAACATGCCTGTGATGGAAGACGTCTGCGAGGGCGGCATGGCGCTGATGCCGATGATCGGCCGCGTGCGCCTGCTGCGCCAGTGGGGCGGCATCATGGACATGTCGATGGACGGTTCACCGATCATCGACAAGACGCCCGTCGACGGGCTCTATCTCAACGCGGGCTGGTGCTATGGCGGCTTCAAGGCGACGCCAGGGTCCGGTTTTGTCTTTGCGCACCTCCTGGCTCGCGACGAGTCGCATGAAGAAGCGGCACGGTTCCGCCTAGACCGGTTCCGAACTGGCGCCATGATCGACGAAAAGGGCCAGGGCGCCCAACCGAACCTGCATTGAAGGCGGTTTAGAAGAAATGCGCATTGCCTGTCCTTTCTGCGGTGAACGCGAACTCGGCGAGTTCACCTATCTCGGCGACGCCAAGCCGGTGCGGCCCGAGGCCGGCGCCTCGGAAGACGAGGTCTTCGACTATGTCTATCTGCGCGACAATGTCGCCGGCGCGACCAGCGAATATTGGTACCATGGCGGTGGTTGCCGGGCTTGGCTGAAGGTCACCCGCAACACGCTGACGCACGAGATTTCCTCCATCGAACCGGCGGCTGGTGCCGGCGCTGCGAAGGTTGGTGCGTGATGGCCGGCGCGCAGACACACCGGCTCGGCAATGGCGGGCTTGTCGACCGCTCGGCACCGCTGAACTTCCGTTTCGACGGCAAGGCTTTCTCCGGCTTCCAGGGCGACACGCTCGCCTCGGCGCTGATCGCCAACGGCGTCAAGCTGGTCGGCCGCTCATTCAAATACCATCGCCCGCGCGGCATCCTGACTGCGGGCTCGGAAGAACCCAATGCGCTGGTTGAGCTGCGCACCGGGGCACGGCGCGAGCCGAACACCAAGGCGACGACGGCCGAACTCTATGACGGGCTCGAGGCCGCCAGCCAGAACCGTTGGCCGTCGCTGCGCCACGACGTGATGTCGGTCAACCAGCTGTTCGCGCCGATCTTCGTTGCCGGCTTCTACTACAAGACATTCATGTGGCCGGCGAAGTTCTGGGAAGCGATCTATGAGCCGGCGATCCGCCGCGCCGCAGGCCTTGGCCGTGCCGCCGGCCTTGCCGATCCCGACCACTACGACAAGGCATGGGCGCATTGCGACGTGCTGATCGCCGGCTCCGGCCCGGCTGGTCTGGCCGCGGCGTTGGCAGCCGGCCGCGCAGGCGCCCGCGTCATCCTGTGCGAGGAGGATTTTGTCCTCGGCGGCCGTCTGCTGTCGGATGGCGGAATGATCGACGGCGAACCTGCGGCCGAGTGGATTTCGCGGACGCTGGCTGAACTGGCTGGTATGCCCGACGTCCGCGTCATGACCCGCACGACGCTGTTCGGCGTCTACGATGGCGGCACCTATGGCGCCATTGAGCGGGTCAACGACCATTTGCCCTCGCCGCCCGAGCACCAGGTGCGCCAGCGCCTGTGGCGGATCGTGGCGAAGCGCTGCGTCGTGGCAGCCGGCGCCATCGAACGGCCGATCGTCTTTGCCGGCAACGACACGCCCGGCGTGATGATGGCCTCCGCCATGCGGACCTATGTCGCGCGCTACGCCGCAGCGCCGGCAAAACGGATCGCGCTGTTCACCAACAATGAGGATGGCTGGCGCACGGTCGAAGCGGCCCTCGGTGCCGGCCTGCAGATCGCGGCGGTCATCGATGCACGGCCCGAAATATCGCCGGCGCATCGTTCGCTGGCCTCGAAGGGCGGCTTCCCGGTGCTGCACGGTTCCGTCAGCGGCGTCGACGGCGGCAAGGATGGCGTCAGGAAAATCGCGGTGTCGCTGACCGGCGGCGCGCGCGCCGAGGTCGAAGCGGACGGGCTAGCCGTTTCCGGCGGCTGGAACCCGGCGGTCGGGCTGACCTCCTATCATCGCGGCCGGCCGAAATGGCGCAGCGACATCTCCGCCTTCGTGCCCGACGGCGCGCCTCCAGGCATGGTCGCCGCAGGTGCCGCCAATGGTGCCTTTGGCCTTGGCGCCTGCCTCAGTCAAGGCTTTGCCGCCGGCGCGGCAGCCGCGCATGATGCCGGCCGGACCGGCAATGCGGGATCGGCGCCTGTCGCCGACGACGAGGTTTTCTCGCTCACCCCGCTCTGGCATGTCGCCGGCAAGGGCAAAGCCTTTGTCGACCAGCAACACGACGTCACCGCGTCCGACATCGAGCTGGCGCAGCGCGAGGGTTTTGAATCGGTCGAGCATCTGAAGCGCTACACCACGCTCGGCATGGCGACCGACCAGGGCAAGACCTCCAACGTCGCCGGCCTCGCCATCATGGCGGCGGTAACAGGCAAATCCATTCCCGAGACTGGCACGACCATCTATCGCCCGCCTTACGTGCCCGTCGCCATCGGCGCCTTTGCCGGACACCATCGCGATGAGACTTTTCATGCAACGCGGCTGACGCCGTCGCATCACTGGGCCGTGGAACAAGGTGCTGTCTTCGTCGACACCGGCCTGTGGAAGCGGGCGCAGTGGTACCCCCGCGCTGGCGAGAAGGACTGGCTGGAATCGGTGACGCGCGAGGTCAAGGCGGTGCGCTCAGGCGTCGGATTCTGCGATGTCTCGACGCTCGGCAAGATCGACGTGCACGGTCCGGATGCCGGCGCCTTCCTCGACCGCGTCTACATCAACACCTTCTCCAGTCTTGCAGTGGGCAAGGCGCGCTACGGGCTGATGCTGCGCGAGGATGGCATCGTCTATGACGATGGCACGACGTCGCGGCTGGCCGAGGATCATTATTTCCTGACCACCACCACGGCCAAGGCCGGTCTGGTGATGCAGCATCTCGAATTCTGCCGCCAGGTGCTGTTCCCGAAGCTCGACGTGCAGCTCACTTCCGTCTCCGACCAGTGGGCGCAGTTCTCGATCGCCGGACCGAGCGCGCGGGAGTTGCTGAAACAGATCGTTGATGAGTCCGAGGACCTTTCCAACGAAGGCTTTCCGTTCATGGGCGCGCGCGAAGTGACATTGCGCGGCGGCCTCAAGGCGCGGCTGTTCCGCATCTCGTTCTCCGGCGAAATGGCCTTCGAGATCTCGGTACCGGCACGCTTCGGCGATGCGATGGCGCGCAATCTGATGCTGGCCGGCGCGCCATTCGGCGTGACGCCTTACGGCACCGAGGCGCTCGGCGTCATGCGCGTCGAAAAGGGCCACATCGCCGGACCGGAACTGAGCGGCACGACGACAGCGGCCGATCTTGGTCTGGGCAAGATGATGTCGACCAAGAAAGACTATATCGGCCGCGTCATGGCCGGACGCGAGGCGCTGGTAGCCCCAGATCGCCAGGTCGTCGTCGGCATCAAGCCGACGGACGAGACACGCCGGTTGCGCTCCGGCGCACACATCATCCCGAAGGGGCAGACGCCCGGCCCCGGCAACGACCAGGGCTATGTCACCTCGGTCTGCTTCTCGCCGACGTTGGATCAGTGGATCGGGCTCGCGCTTGTCGAACGCGGCCGCGAACGCATCGGCGAGATCGTGCACGCGCATGATCCATTGCGCGGCGAAGACTATGACGTCGAACTCTGCAATCCCGTCTTCTACGACCCGGATGGAGGGCGCCAGCGTGGTTGAGTTTTCCTGGGCTCCCCGCAGTCCGCTTGAAAAGGCGCTCGTTGCCGGCGTGCATGGTGCACGCGGTATTGAGGTCGGCGTCTCGCTGACCGAGATCCGCAATTTTGATCTGATCCAGGTGATGGCGCGGCGCGGCCAGGCGGCCGAGCTGGGACAAGCCGCCAAGGCTCGGTTTGGTGTTGCTGTCCCTGATGCGCCCAAGGCGGTGCGGACTTCGGACGCAACGCTGATCTGGTCGGGACCGGACCAGTTCTTCGTGCTGTCGAAGGGCGGCAAGCACACGATGCAGACGCTGGAGCCCGCATTGTCCGGCTCGCTGTCGGACCAGTCGCATGCGCGGGTTCTGGTCAGCATCTCCGGCGCCAAGGCGCGGACAATGCTGGCGAAACTGTCGTCGATCGATTTGCATCCCGATGCGTTTCCGGTTGGCGCCGCCGCCGCGACGTCGATGGATCACACCAGCGTCACGCTCTGGCGCGACAGTGATCGGACGGATGGGCAGGCGGTGTTCAACGTTCTGATGTTTGCGACGTTTGCCGAGAGCCTTTGGCATACGATGCTTGACGCTGCGGCCGAGTACGGCGTGGACATCAGTCACTCCAAGGACTTAGCGTAACGCTTGTGCGCGGCCTTCCCTTCTCCCCTTTGTGGGAGAAGGTGGCCTCGCGAAGCGAGGTCGGATGAGGGGTGCTCCAGCTTGGCAAGAACGGTGATCCGGCCAGCACCCCTCAACCGTCTCGGCGCTGCGCGCCGATCCACCTTCTCCCACAAGGGGAGAAGGGAAAAAGCGCGCTCTCCTTGCCAAACGCGATCCCCCTGCTATTCTTGCTGCTAAAATAATTTCACGCACAGGCAAACTTGTTTCTCGAACCGCAAGGCTGAGATGAGCCAGTCGCCCTACCCCGCAATTGCCGCCGGACCGCCCAAGCCTAGCCTCATCCTGAGGCCCGGCCAGATCGCGCTGCCGCCGGGCATGGAGCGTTATACGATCCAGGGCAACGGCGCGGTGCTGATCGACATCGAGGCCGGCGACGCAATCACCGTGCGCAATGTCGAAGGCGGCCAGGCCTGCGAACTTCTGGCCTGGGACAGGACCGGCGCGACCGATCCCGGCATTTTTGGTGAAGCATCGAACAGCAACGCTGCCGGCATCAAAGCGCTGCTCATAGAGGGCGACGACAGTCTCGCATCCCTGCGGAGCGGGCTCGCCCGCCGGCAGGTGCAGCTTGACCACGCCAAGGCCGTGCGGGTGTTCGGCGTCACGACACCGGCCGGCACCGAGCAGGCTTTCACCGTCGCACGCGATGGTGCGGTGCTGATTGCCGCCCCCGGCAGGCCGATGCTGGTCGATGGTCATGACACGGCGACACCGCTGACCGTCTTCGTTCGCCGCGCCACGATCCGCCCGGCGGCGAAATCGCTATTGGCTGATCCGCTTGCCGACCCGGTGCTCGATTTGCGCGTCCATTCGGCGACCGCGGAGGCCTATTTCGTTAGGGCTGGCGACTATCTGCAGATCATCGATATCGACGGGCGCCAATGCACCGATTTCCAGTGCTTTTCGGCGCGCAAGCTGGACAGGGGACTGGATCATCCGCTCGACGTGACGACGACGCGCACGCTCATGGGTGCGAGCTACCCGATGCCCGGCCTGCATTCCAAATACTATGACCAGGACATGGAGCCGCTGGTCGAGGTGGTGCAGGACACATGCGGCCGGCACGACGCCTTCGCGCTCGCCTGCGCCGCCAAATATTACGACGACATCGGCTATCCCGGACACACCAACTGTTCGGAGAATTTCAACGGCGCTCTGGCCGGCAAGGGCGTCAATCCCCGCGCGGGCTGGATGGCGATCAACTTCTTCTTCAACACGGCGATCGACGCGCATGGCGTCATGGTGTCCGACGAGCCGTGGTCGCGGGCGGGCGACTATGTGCTGCTCAGGGCGCTCACCGACATCGTTTGCGTTTCCTCCGCCTGCCCCGACGACACGACGCCGGCCAATGGCTGGAACCCGACCGACATCCATGTGCGGACCTATTCCGGCCAGCACAAATTCTCGCGAGCGATCGCCAGACGCATGACGCCCGATTCGGAACCGAAAATGACCCGCGAGACCGCTTTTCATTCGAGCTTTGCCAAGCACACCCGCAACTTTCAGGAGTACAAGGGCTATTGGCTCGCCAATTCCTTCGCCAAGGACGGGCCGATCGCCGAATACTGGGCCTGCCGCCAAGGCGCGGTGATCATGGACCTGTCGCCGCTGCGCAAGTTCGAGGTCACCGGCCCGGATTCCGAAGCGCTGCTGCAATACACGCTAACCCGCGACGTCAAGAAGCTTGGCGTTGGCCAGGTGGTCTATTCGGCCATGTGCTACGAGCATGGCGGCATGATTGATGACGGCACCCTGCTGCGGCTGGGCAAGGACAATTTCCGCTGGGTCGGCGGCGACGATCTGTCTGGCGAGTGGCTGCGCGAGACGGCGACAAAACTCGGCCTCAATGTCCTTGTGCGTTCCTCCACCGACCAGATGCACAATGTCGCCGTGCAGGGACCAAAGAGCCGCGACATCCTCAGGGAGGTGATCTGGACCTCGCCGCTGCAGCCGTCGATCGACGAACTCGATTGGTTCCGCTTCGCCGTCGCCCGCATTGGTGGCGGCAACGGCATTCCGGTCGTCGTCTCGCGCACCGGCTATACCGGCGAGCTCGGCTACGAGATCTGGTGCCATCCGCGCGACGCCGAAAAAGTCTTCGACGCCATCTGGGAAGCCGGCCAGCCTCACGGGCTGAAGCCGATGGGACTGCAGGCGCTGGACATGGTGCGCATCGAGGCCGGGTTGATCTTCGCCGGATACGAATTTTCCGACCAGACCGATCCGTTCGAGGCCGGCATCGGCTTCACCGTGCCGCTGAAGAGCAAGACCGACGATTTCGTCGGCCGCGAGGCGCTGATCCGCCGCAAGGAGCACCCGCAGACGAAGCTGGTCGGTCTCGACATCGACGCCAATGTCGACGTCGGCCATGGCGATTGCGTGCATGTCGGCCGTGCCCAGATCGGCGTGGTCACGTCAGGCATGCGCTCGCCGGTGCTGAACAAGACCATCGCGCTGGCCAGGCTCGATGTCACCCATTCGGCTGTCGGTACCGAGGTCGAGATCGGCAAGCTCGACGGCCATGCCAAGCGGCTGCCGGCGCGAGTCGTCGCCTTCGCCCACTACGATCCGCAAAAGACCAAACCGCGTTCCTGACGGCCCTTCCCTCCCAAGACAGTGAGGCCGTGCTGCAGTTCGTGATAGGAATTTTTTCTTGACCTGCTGAGGGCAGCTATGCTACATATTCGTCCATGGTGCTGATTTGCGCCGCGACCCGCCTCCGGCGGGTTTTCGCTTCCTGACCCTTGGTCCTTTTCCGAACAATCCCACCGCGGCAGTGTGAAGCCGACATGTTTCGCAAGCGTGATGTGCACGGCGCGACAAATCGCTTGACCTGAAAGCGCGCCGGATCAATCTTCACTGTTAAGAAAAAAATGCGACTGAGTGGAAACACCGACAGCCGCCCAAAGCATGCGTCGATGATGAAGCCTCGCGAAGTCGCGGCCGTCACGAACGGGGAACATCAAAATGGGGAACAAAGACATATGAGCACGATAACGACTGTCCTGGAGCCGCTTGCCGAAGGCAAGTTGCACCGAAATATCGACTGGCGCGGCGCCTTCTGGGTGGCGAGCGGCGTGCCGGCCCTGGTCCTGTTCTCGATCGGCGGCATTGCCGGCACGACCGGCACGCTGGCCTTCGCGATCTGGATCTTCTCCATGATCATGGGCTTCCTGCAATCCTTCACCTATGCCGAAATCGCCGGCCTGTTTCCGAACAAGTCGGGCGGCGCGTCGATCTACGGCGCCACCGCCTGGCTGCGCTATTCCAAGTTCATCGCGCCGCTGTCTGTCTGGTGCAACTGGTTCGCCTGGTCGCCGGTGCTGTCGCTCGGCTGCTCGATCGCCGCCGCCTACATCCTCAACGCGCTGGCGCCAGTGCCGCTGTTCACCGAAACCTCACCCGATGTCGTCGCCTATATCGCCGCGCATGCCGGGACGAGTGCCGCCGACGCCATCACAGCGGTGACCGCGGCGGCGACGCCGGCAATCCGCAACTGGACGCTTTACAGCCACACGCTGGGACCGGTCTCGTTCACCTTCAACGCGACCTTCTTCATCGGCGCAGTGCTGATGCTGATCATCTTTGCGATCCAGCATCGCGGCATTCTCGGCACCGCCAATGTGCAGAAATATATCGGCCTCTTGGTCATCGTCCCGATGCTGATCGTCGGCGTGGTGCCGATCGTCACCGGCCAGATCAACTGGGCGAATTTTTCGCCGCTGGTGCCGCTGGCCGCAGCCTACGCGCCCGAGCCCGGTGCCTGGAACATCGCCGGCTGGACGCTGGTGCTTGGTGGTATGTTCATCGCCGCCTGGTCGACCTACGGCTTCGAGACCGCCGTCTGCTACACATCCGAGTTCAAGAACCCCGGCACCGACACGTTCAAGGCGATTTTCTATTCCGGCCTTCTGTGCATGCTGCTGTTCATCCTGGTGCCGTTCACCTTCCAGGGCGTGCTTGGCCTCAACGGTATGCTGGCGACGCCGATCGTCGACGGCTCCGGGGTCGCCGACGCGCTGGCCGGCATGGTCGGCGGCGGCGCGCTAGTCCACAGCCTGTTGGTGATGCTGATGATCCTGGCGCTGGTGCTGTGCATCATGACGGCCATGGCCGGCTCTTCGCGTACGCTCTACCAGGGCTCGGTCGACGGCTGGCTGCCGCGCTATCTCAGCCATGTCAACGAACATGGTGCGCCGACACGGGCAATGTGGACCGATCTCGTCTTCAACCTGATCGTGCTGGCCATCGCCTCGGCCGACGCGACGAGCTTCTTCTTCATCCTCGCCGTGTCGAATTGCGGTTACATCATCTTCAACTTCCTCAACCTCAACGCCGGCTGGATCCACCGCATCGACAACGGCCATATCGCACGGCCCTGGAAGGCGCCGAGCTGGCTGCTCGGGATCGGGGCGATCTTCGCCTATGTCAACGCGATCTTCATGGGCGCCGGTGCCAAGGTATGGAACCCGATGGCGCTGTGGGCCGGCCTGATCACGGCAGCGCTGATCATCCCGGTGTTCTGCTTCCGACACTACATTCAGGACAAGGGCAAGTTCCCCGACCACATGCTGGCCGATCTCGGCATGACGGGGGCCGACCTCTCGGTCAAAAAGGCGGGCATGCTGCCCTATCTGACGCTGGTCGCCGGCGTGGTGGTGATGCTGCTCGCCAACTGGTTCTTCGTCATCTGACCTCATAAAAATAAAAAGGATCGGGCGCGCTTCGGCGCGCCCGATCCTTTTCGACTGGCGCGATCGATCTATTCGGCGGCCAGCGCCAGTTGCGGCTTTTCGGCTTCCTGGCTCAGTTCCAGA
>NZ_RZPW01000184.1:0-9225 GCF_003998455.1 Mesorhizobium sp. M7A.F.Ca.CA.001.08.2.1
GGCTATCAACGAGGTGGCGCTGTGGCGTCAATCGTACCAGACGGCCAAGATCCGCATCACCGTCGACGAACAGGTCCGGCTTGAGGAACTGAACTGCGACGGCGTCATGATCGCAACCCCGGCCGGGTCCACCGCCTACAATCTTTCGGCGCACGGGCCGATCCTGCCGCTCGACGCGCCGCTGCTGGCGCTGACCCCGGTCAGCCCGTTTCGCCCGCGCCGCTGGCGCGGCGCGCTGCTCTCCAACAAAGCGACGGTGCGCTTCGACATCCGCGAGCCGGAAAAGCGGCCGGTGAACGCCGCCGCCGACCATACCGAGGTCAAGGCGGTGACCTCGGTGACGGTGCGAGAATCACCCACGGCGACAGCAACGTTGCTGTTCGATCCCAATCATTCCTGGAACGAGCGTATTCTCGCCGAACAGTTCCGCTATTGAGCCGGCTCTGCGACCGACAGGTCGATTAAGCATCCCGATTAAGGTTACAACTTCACAATCGTGCCATTGCTGCCCGTTTCTGTTGACAAATCGAGGGCTTGCTCCTAATTGCAATACCGATCTTGCAGGCGCGTGGCGCTTGCCGCGACGCCATTAGACGCCGTTGCGCTTCCCCGAACCAGCCAAAGACAACAACACTTGTCCTCAGACACCACGACCGCTCAAGAAGCGTTGACCTTCGCAGACCTCGGCCTGTCGCCGAAGGTCCTTTCCGCAGTCACCGACGCCGGCTACACCCAGCCGACGCCGATCCAGGCTGGTGCGATCCCGCACGCCTTGCTCGGCAAGGATATTTTGGGCATCGCCCAGACCGGCACTGGCAAGACGGCTTCCTTCGTGCTGCCGATGCTGACCCGCCTCGAAAACGGCCGGGCCCGCGCCCGTATGCCGCGCACGCTGATCCTGGAGCCGACGCGCGAACTCGCCGCGCAGGTCGAAGAGAATTTCATCCGATATGGCAAGAACCACAAGCTCAACATCGCGCTCCTGATCGGCGGTGTCTCATTCGACGAACAGAACAAGAAGCTGGAGCGCGGCGTCGACGTGCTGATCGCGACGCCCGGCCGCCTGCTCGATCACCGCGAGCGCGGCAAGCTGTTGCTCAATGGCGTCGAGATCCTCGTCATCGACGAAGCCGACCGCATGCTCGACATGGGCTTCATTCCCGACATCGAGCGCATCTGCGAGATGATCCCGTTCACCAGGCAGACGCTGTTCTTCTCGGCGACGATGCCGCCGGAAATCACCAAGCTGACCGAGAAATTCCTGCATGCGCCGGTGCGCGTCGAGGTCTCGAAGGCCGCGTCCGCCGCCACCAACATCACCCAGCGGCTGGTCAAATCAGGCTCCAAGCCGTGGGACAAGCGCGAGACGCTGCGCAACCTGATCAAGGCCGAAGATGCCGAACTGAAGAACGCCATCATCTTCTGCAACCGCAAGGTCGAAGTGTCGGAACTGTTCCGCTCGCTGCTGAAGTATGATTTCGACGCCGGTGCGCTGCATGGCGACATGGACCAGCGCGCGCGCATGCAGATGCTGGCCAATTTCCGCGACGGCAAGCTGCGCTACCTCGTCGCTTCCGACGTCGCCGCGCGCGGCTTGGACATCCCCGACGTCAGCCATGTCTTCAACTATGACGTGCCGATCCATGCCGAGGATTATGTCCACCGTATCGGCCGTACCGGCCGCGCCGGACGCTCCGGAAAATCCTTCACCATCGCGACCAAGTCGGACACCAAATACATCGACGCCATCGAGCGGCTGATCGGCAATAAGATCGAATGGCATGATGGCGACTTGTCGACGGTGGTTGCCAGCGAAGGCGGCGAGGACGATGCTCCGCGCCGTGGCAAGGGCGCACCGCGCCGCGCCGGCCGCAAGGACGACGACCGCAGCAGGGAAAAGGGCGGCGAGCGCAAACCGCGCGAACGCCACGCCAAGCGCAGCGAAGACACGGCACCGGAAACAGTCCGCGAGGACCAGCCGGTGGCCGAGGTCGCAGCGGCAGCCGCCGACGTCGGCGAACGGCGCTCGCGCAAGGAAGCGATCCGTTCGGAAAACACCGAGCGCAAATCGTCCGATCGCAACGAACAGCGCGCACCGGAACGCGGCGATACCCGGCCGCAGCGAGACAACAGCCGCCCTGCCCGCCAACGTCACCAGGAAGACAACGATTCCACCGTTGGCTTCGGCGATGACATGCCGGCCTTCATGCGGATCGTCGCCAAGGTCTGATCCCGACCGCTTCGAAGGCAAGCCAGCCATCCGGCTTGCCTTCTCGGTAGAGCTCCAGCCTGGTTCGCCCGTTACATCGGCCCAGGCATCATCTTGGTCGGTTTTTCCAGCATCGGAAACTCGGCCTTCGAGCATTTCACGTTCGGGTTCGTCGGACTGAACATGCCGTTCGGATTGTCCCCGAGCCAGGCATGAAGGTCATAGTGGACGAACTCCTTCGGGATGAGAGGGTAGTGCCCCTCCATCGGCCCCATGAAGGTTTGGCCAAACAGCTTCGGAGGCTCCTTTATGTCCGGCGTCAGAGGCACCAGCCATTCCGCGCCCACCAGCCGCAAACCCTTCTTGGTCGGTTCATAGATCAGCACGTTGGGGTGCATCGGGTCGAGCTTCTGGCCGACACTCGGGACATTGACGAAGTGAATACCCATGGCGCCCTTCGGGTAATCCATCGCGCCCGCTATCTTTTCTCCGCTGTAGTAGACGCAGCCGACCGTCGACAGATAGAGGTCGCGGACGGCAGCGGTGTAATCCTCATATTTGGCGAGCGACTTTTTCAAGGCTTCGATGTCGGCCTTGTTGGGGTCCTCGGCCCGAGCCGAAGCAACGTTCAGCCACGCGCCTACCAAACCTGTTAAAACGAGGACGCCACAGCGCCCAAGGCTGGCTGTTCTTGTCATGCATTCCTCCCAGATTTCTGATCTGGCCGTGCAAGACCGAGGCGGAAAAATGCTGATTGCGCGGCCGATTACACCGCCTCATCCCCGCTGGACTGCCATGATGCTATTCCTTTCCATGGCCGCCGGAAAGCTATATTTTAGCAATAACTAAATCTATACCGTACCCATCCAGAGCGCCGATGTCAGCTCAAACAAAAACGGCCCCGCATGAGGGCCGTTTCGCATCCGCTTGCCGGACGGATCAGGTGAGCGGCGACAGCTGGATCTCGACGCGGCGGTTCTGGGCCCGACCTTCGGCTGTGGCATTGGATGCGACCGGACGTGTCTTGCCGAAGCCTGTGACGGCGAAGCGCCGCTGATCCACGCCCTGACCGGACAGATAGTTCGCCACCGCCAAAGCACGACGCTGCGACAAATCGAAATTGTGCTGGTCGCCACCGGTCGAATCGGTGTGGCCGAACACGTCGACCGTGGTCTGCTTGAACTTCTTCAGCACCAGCGCGACGGAGTTCAGGACCTGGTAGAAGCCGGGCTTCACCGCATCCTGATCCGAGTTGAAGGTGATGTCGGACGGCATGTTGAGGATGATCTGGTCGCCGCTGCGGGTGACGCTGACACCGGTGCCCTCGAGCTGCCGGCGCAGTTCGGCCTCGTTCTGGTCCATCGTGGCGCCGATGGCGCCGCCGGCCAGCGCGCCGATGCCGGCGCCGATCAGTGCGTTGCGGCGGTCGTTGCCACCGGCAAGCAGGCCAAGGCTGGCACCCGCCAGGGCGCCAAGGCCGGCGCCGGCCGCCGTGTTGGAAATCTTCTGGTCGCCTGTATACGGATCGGTGGTGGTGCAGGCGCTCACGAGCACAGCCGTCGCCACGACGACGAGCACAGTCTTTTTCATAGGATGGTCCCTCTCCAAGTCACGCCTTGCGGTGGCGCCAAATCAGCCCTTCCCGCGACTTGTACCATGAATTGCGGCGAAAAGCGGAACGGCAAAAGCGCCGTTCACGGCTTTTCCCGAGAGACCAATACCCGGTGGTGGCGCCGCATCGCCGTGCCGGAATTGTTTGGATAAGCTACCAGAGGTTCTTGCCGTCTATGACAACCACTTCGACCTTGTCGAGATCGAAATCATCGAACAGCCGCGAGTTGACGCTGATCTTGGGATTGTCGAAATCCGGCTCGCCTGTCGACCAGTCCGGCGTTTCGGTAAAGGTGCCGCAGCCGCAGGTGGCGCAAAACCCGTGCTTTACGGTCTTCGACCCCCAACGATAGAAAGAGACGTTCTCCATCGGGCTGGTGAGCTTGAATTGCGAAGGCACGTAATAGGCCCAGAGCGAGCCGCGTTTCGAGCAGAAAGAACAGGTGCATTGCGTCACCGTCTGCGGTGCTTGCGAAACCTCGAACGTCGTCGCCTTGCAATGACAGCTTGCCTTGATGGTCATCAACGAACTCCTCCTGTCGCCGCCACCCTGTGCGGCAAAGGCAGCATAAAGAGGTGCTCCTGACAACTGTCTGTCAGCAAGCATCACCCGGCGCTACCGCGACAGGCTGGTCTCAGCAAGCCCGTCCCGTCACACGCGCTCAGGCGGACTTCGGAATGCGTTCCTATCGTCAATAAGAGCGCGGCGGCACGAACAGGCAGATTGTCCTGCCGGCGTCGAGCCCCCCCTGGTGCGCGCACCAATGGAACTCGCCGTCCGGGCTGTCCTTGACACGCTTGTCGGTCATTGGAACGACCTCACCCGTTCCGGCGATGACATAGCCCTCGGGTTTCTCCAGCACTTCGCCTGTATGGGTCGTGCGACAATCATAGTTGGCGCAGCATGCGAACGGATAACTCCAGCCTTGTGGCTTTGCCGCCGTGGGCGTGGCGTCATGCGCGAAGGCAGGTGCCGTCAGCATTGCCATCGCGCCGATCGCGAACAGGGAAAACAAAAGTCGGCCAGCCGGTTGAACGGCATTGGCCGATCTGAGTGTGGCAGCAGACATGGAAACGTTCCTTTCAAACGAGCATCAAGCGTTTCGCTTGCCCGTTCCCGGAACGTATCTTCCCAGTGGCCGGATCGTCGGGTCGCAGATATGCCGCGTCCGGCCATAAATGCTTTTTCTCTCCCAGCCCTTGGATGCTGGGCTGATTCCTTGGTCGGCGCAAGAACATGCATTCCCGACATCGTTCTACAGACGTCAGGCATCCGCTACCGCCGACGAGATGAGGCCAAGGTCAATTCCCGGCAAACGGGCGTCGAATAAACGGGATTGGCCCGCTGTGGTTCCAGCCTATTGCTGGTCGGAGCCGGCAATCACGTGCTCTTGATACTGCGGCAGGTCATCGGTGATGGTGAACCAGCCCGCCTTCGAACCGACGAAGATGTGCTCGGTTGGACGAATGGATGGGTCGTCGACGAGCGTTCCCATGGCGACATGGACGTAGGCGCCGTCGCGCACGAGCGAATAAAGCAAGGAGACGCACTGGCAGCACTGCGCGTTGTGGCCGCTTTGGTCGCCGAAGATCAGGAGTTTGTCCTCGCCTTCGGTGAGGAGAAACTTTTCACGCTCGATACCGGCGAAAGGCTTGAATGCCGAACCGGTGGTGCGCCGGCAGTCCGAACAATGGCAATTCGCGGCATAGAGGAATTCGTCGGCCACCTCGTAGTGAACCGCGCCGCAAAAGCATTTTCCGGTGAGCTTGCTCGGCACTCTCTCCTCCATTGCTGTGGTGCGCAGGGGTATGTTCAGATGAGGCCAGGCCAGCCTCACCTGAATATGGGCATATCCTAGTCCAGGTCCGCCACGGCTTCGCCGGCACCGCCTTCGATGCGCTGCGACAACGAGGCTTCCATGAAATCGTCGAGGTCGCCATCGAGCACGCTCGACGGGCTGGTGCTCTCGACGCCGGTGCGGAGATCCTTCACCAACTGATAGGGCTGCAGCACATAGGAGCGGATCTGGTGGCCCCAGCCGATATCGCTCTTCGATGCTTCGGTGGCGTTTGCAACCGCCTCGCGCTTCTTCAGCTCTTCCTCGTAAAGGCGCGAGCGCAGCATCTCCCAGGCCTTGGCCTTGTTCTTGTGCTGCGAACGTTCGGCCTGGCAGGCGACCGCGATGCCAGTGGCCAGATGCGTGATGCGCACCGCCGAATCGGTGGTGTTGACGTGCTGGCCGCCCGAGCCGGACGAGCGATAAGTATCGATGCGGACGTCGGATTCGGAGACGTCGATCTCGATCGTGTCGTCGATGACCGGGTAGACCCAGACGCTGGCGAAGGACGTATGCCGGCGCGCATTGCTGTCATAGGGCGAAATACGCACCAGGCGATGAACGCCCGATTCCGTCTTCATCCAGCCATAGGCGTTGTGGCCTTTGATCATCAACGTGGCGGACTTGATGCCGGCCTCTTCGCCGTCATGCATTTCCAGCACTTCGACTTTGAAACGGCGCCGCTCGGCCCAGCGCGTGTACATGCGCAGCAGCATCGAGGCCCAGTCCTGGCTTTCGGTGCCGCCGGCACCGGCATGGATTTCGAGATAGGTGTCGTTGGAGTCTGCTTCACCCGACAGCAGCGTCTCGACCTGGCGGGCCTTCGCTTCGCCTTGCATCGAGCGGATCGCGGCTTCCGCCTCGGCGATCACGCCCTCATCGCGCTCTTCCTCGCCGAGTTCGATCAGGCCGATATTGTCTTCCAGCGCCTGCGTCAGACCTTTCACCGAGGCGATGCCTTCTTCGAGGCTCTGGCGTTCGCGCATCAGCTTTTGCGCTTCCAGCGGCTCGTTCCAGAGGCTGGCGTCCTCGGCGCGCACATTGAGGTATTCAAGCCGCTTTATGGCTTGATCCCAGTCAAAGATGCCTCCTCAGCAGGGTTATCGCCTGCCTGATCTCGTCGACAATATTCTGCGTTTCCGCGCGCATGGCTGGCTGTTCTGTCCTGTTTGCTGAAATCGGTCGGCGCGATACATAGGCACGCCGCCGCCGGCTGTAAAGCAAAATGGGCCGGCCCAAGGCCAGCCCATCCGCCCCTGAAAATCGTCAGTAGAGGCCGCCGCCGCCGGACTGGATAGCCTGATTGGCTTGCGGCGACAGCGCGCCACCGGTGGCATTGGAGCCGTCCGCGCCCATGCCGATCACCCAATAGCTGTCGGCGGGACCGGTGCCCGGCTTGAAGGCTTCGATGATGGTGCCGGGATCGCCCGATGCGGCACGCATGCCGGTCTTGCGATTGATGGCGACCAGGTTCATGCCTTCGGGGACCTTGAAGTCGACATTGGGCGTGCCGTCCAGCGCCACTCGCATGAAGTCCTTGAAGATCGGGGCTGCGAGGCCGCCACCGGTGGCGCCATGGCCGAGGCCGCGCGGCGTGTCATAGCCCATGTAGAGGCCGACGACGAGGTTGGGCGTGTAACCGATGAACCAGGCGTCCTTTTCATCGTTGGTGGTTCCGGTCTTGCCGGCGATGTGACGGCCGAGTTCGCCGATGGTGGCGCCGGTGCCGCGCTGCACGACGCCTTCCATCATCGAGGTGATCTGGTAGGCGGTCATCGGGTCGAGCACCTGCTCGGAATTGTCGACCAGCTCCGGCTCCGGCTGGTTCTGCCATTCCTGCGCATTGCAACCCTGGCAGCCACGTTCGTCCTGCTTGAACACCGTCTTGCCGTAGCGGTCCTGGATGCGGTCGATGAGCGACGGTTTGATCGACTTGCCGCCATTGGCCATGATCGAATAGGCCGACACCATGCGCATCACGGTGGTTTCGCCGGAACCCAGCGCCATTGGCAGATAGGGTGCCAGATGGTCGTAGACACCGAAGCGCTCGGCATATTCGACCACCAGCTTCATCCCCATGTCATTGGCAAGCCGCACCGTCATCAGGTTGCGCGACTTCTCGATGCCGGAGCGCAGGGTCGCCGGACCGGCGACGGTGCCGTCATAGTTCTTCGGCGTCCAGCTCGTGTTGCCGCTCTGGATCGTGATCGGCCCGTCCATGATCACCGAGGCCGGCGTATAGCCATTGTCGAGCGCTGCCGAATAGACGATCGGCTTGAACGAGGAGCCCGGCTGGCGCATGGCTTGCGTGGCGCGGTTGAATTCGGACTGCGCATAGGAGAAGCCGCCGACCATGGCCAGCACGCGGCCGGTGTGCGGGTCCATGGCGATCAGGCCGCCTTCCACTTCGGGCACCTGGCGCAGGCTGTAAGTGCCCTCGGCACCATCGTTTTTCTGCACGAAGATGACGTCGCCCGGCTTCAGCACCTCCGCCGGCGACTTGGCCTTGACGGTCTTGCCGGCGACCACATGGCGCATGGCAAAACCCATGTCCTCCTTGCTGATGGTGCCTTCGACGCGCTCCTTGACGATCTCGCCCGACGCCTGCCGTGCGGGCTGCAGGCCGATCGACAGGCCGGTCGCCGAACTGTCGAGCACGACGGCGAGCGACCATTCGGGAACATCCTCCAGTCCCTTGACGGCGCCAAGCGGCACGCCCCAGTCGCCCGAGACATCGATCGATGTCACCGGCCCGCGATAGCCGCGCAGCGTGTCGTATTTCATCAACCCGTTCTGCATCGATTTGCGGGCAATGAGCTGGATCTTCGGATCGAGCGTGGTGCGGACGGAGAGGCCGCCTTCGTAGAGCGCATTCTCGCCGTAGCGGGCGATGATCTGGCGGCGCACCTCTTCGGTGAAGTACTCGCCGGCGAACAGATAGGTGCCGCTGCGCCGCGGCGTCACGCCCAGCGGCTCGGCCTTGGCCTTGTTGCCTTCCTCACGCGTGACATAGCCGTTCTCGACCATCTGATCGATGACCCAGTTGCGGCGCTCGATCGCGCGATCGGCATGCTTGAAAGGGTGATAGTTGTTCGGCCCCTTGGGCAGGGAGGCCAGGTAGGCGGCCTCGGCCACGGACAGTTCGTTGACCGACTTGTCGAAATAGGTCAGCGCCGCACCGGCGACGCCATAGGCGCCGAAGCCGAAGAAGATTTCGTTGAGGTAGAGCTCGAGAATGCGATCCTTGGGATAGGCCTGCTCGATGCGGAAGGCGAGGATCATCTCCTTGATCTTGCGCTCGTAGGTCTGGTCCGAGGACAACAGGAAGTTCTTCGCCACCTGCTGGGTGATCGTCGAAGCGCCGACCTGGCGCCGGCCCGAGCCGAAATTCTGCAGGTTGACGATGATGGCGCGGCCGAGGCCGGTCACATCGATGCCCGGGTGATTGTAGAAATTCTTGTCTTCCGCCGACAGGAAGGCCGCCTTGACGCGGTCCGGAATGGCCTGGATCGGCAGATACAGGCGCCGTTCGCGCGCATATTCGGCCATCAGCGCGCCGTCGGACGC
>NZ_RZPW01000185.1:0-9215 GCF_003998455.1 Mesorhizobium sp. M7A.F.Ca.CA.001.08.2.1
CGATGCGCGCCGGCGCACTGGCCTTCAGCAATGGCAGGAGCTCCGATGTCAGCAGGAAACCGGCGAGATAGTTGACCGCGAAGCGCAGTTCATAGCCGTCGGCACTCACCTGCCTTTTGGCACCTTGGCCCGCTGTGCCGATGCCGGCATTGTTGATGAGGATGTCCAGCCGGTTCGTCCGGGCGCGCACCGCCTCGGCGAGGTGGCGCACCTCGGCCAGCGAAGAGAGGTCGGCGACCAGAAGCTCTGCCTTGCCGCCGGCGGCTTCGATCTCGGTGACAACAGCCTTGCCGCGCATCGCATCGCGGCCGTGCACCAGCACACGGGCGCCCGCGGCGCCGAGCCGTTGCGCGACAACGCGGCCGACGCCGTCTGTCGAGCCGGTGATGAGGATCGTCTTGTCTTTGAGTTCCATGTTCAGAGCCTCCGTTCTGTTGCTCTGAACGGAAGATGGGCCAGTTGGCGCTGGCCAAACAGTTCAAACTTTATCCTGGTATCAATACTGCTATAATACGCGCATGGAGTCCCAACCTCACGCGGCCCCCACACGTTCGGCTGAAGACAGCCGCCGACGCGAACTCGGCGCCTTCCTGCGCTCGCGCCGGGAAAGGCTGACGCCCTCGGCCGCAGGCATCGCCACCGGTCTCAGACGGCGTACGCCGGGACTACGGCGCGAGGAGGTGGCGATGATCGCCGGCGTCGGCACGACCTGGTACACATGGCTGGAGCAGGGGCGGGAGGTCAGGCCCTCGGTCGAGGTGCTGACGGCGCTCGCCGAAGCACTGCGCCTCGACGCCGCCGAACAACAGCATCTGTTCATCCTTGCCGACCGCCAACAGCCGGAGCGCCGTGCCGTAGCGCCGGAAAAGGTCGATGGCCCGTTGCTGCACATGCTGCAGAGCCTGGTGCTGCAGCCGGCCTATGTCGTCGGGCGGCGCTGGGACGTGCTGGCCTGGAACCCGGCGGCGGTGGCGGTGTTCGGCGATTATGGCCTGCTGGAGGGTGACGCCCGCAACATCGTCCACATGGTGTTCACGAGCCCGCATCACCGGCACCTGCTGGTCGACTGGGAGCAACTGGCGCGCACCGTGCTGGCCTCGTTCCGGGCCACGAGCGCCCGCTATGTCGGCGATCCGGATTTCGAGCGGCTGATCGAGTTGATGACCCGTTCGAGCCCCGAATTTCGTGCCTGGTGGCCGCAGCGCGACGTCGCGCATCGGTTGTCGGGGGTGAAACATGTCCGGCACCCGAGCGCGGGCGCCATGACCTTCGAGCATATGAGCCTGTCGATCGGCGACGGCTCGGACATGAAGCTGATCGTCTACACGCCGTTAGCCGAGCAGAATTCGATCGCCAAGCTGCAGGCATTGCTGGACGCGCTGCCGGCCGAGCGGCGCAGCGCCTGAGGTTGGCTGGCGTCCCCCTCGGCTTCGTCATCCACGGGCGAAGCGGACGCGGAGACCCGAGGATCCATGCCGGGACGTTTGCCGAAGAGTACTACGGAGCAGAATTTGGACCTTTGCGGCGCGTTGAAGTCGCGGCATGGATTGTAGGGTCTGCGCCGCGTCGCTTCGCTCCTTGCTTCGCCCTAGAATGACGAAACCATTTAGCCCTTCGGCTTCAGCCCATCGAGGAACAACTGCTCGAGAAATCTTGCCGCATCCTCGAAGCGGCCGTCGCCGCCACGGTTCGGTCCGAGCACGGCGCGGACCTGGACGTCGAAATCGGCATAATGCTGCGTCGTCGCCCAGATCGAGAAGATCAGGTGCCACGGGTCGGTCTTGGCGATCTTGCCGGCGCGCATCCAGCCCTTGATGACGGCGGCCTTCTCGTCGACCAGCGTTTTCAGTTCGCCCGCCAGCAGCGGCATGATGCGTGGCGCGCCTTGCAGGATCTCGTTGGCGAACAGCCGGCTCTCGCGCGGAAAATCGCGCGCCATCTCCAGCTTGCGCCTGATGTAGCTGCGCAGTTCGGTTAGGGGATCGCCAATGTCGTCGAGTTCGCGCAGTGGCGCCAGCCAGGTGTCGAGCAGGCGCTGCATCAGCGTTTCGTGGATGTCTTCCTTGCGCCGGAAATAATAGAGCAGGTTCGGCTTCGACATGCCGGCGGCTTCGGCGATCTGGTCGATGGTCGAGCCGCGAAAGCCGTTGGTGGAGAAGACCTCAAGCGCCGCCTCCAGGATGAGTTCGCGCTTTTCCTGCTGGATGCGGGTGCGGCGAGGGGCATCCGTGCCGATGGTCACCGTTGCAAGCCCTCGTGTTGAGGCTCATCTGGACCAATTCTCTGGACCAGTTTTTCCCTAGCCTGTGGAACGCACTTCAGGTGCCGCATTTCCGCTAGTAATCCTTGACCGCCTAAAGGGCGGTGCTAACGTTTGTCCAATCGGTCAAAAATTTCCGTAGCATGAAAACGCGGCAAAGACCAAGCGTTGGGCGCAGCGAAACAGTTTACAAGGGGAAGTCCTGGTCATGTCCAACCGGCTGAAAGTCACGCCGAACGATCTCAGTGCATTCTGGATGCCGTTCACGGCAAACCGGCAGTTCAAGCAGGCGCCGCGCATGATGGTGTCCGCCAAGGACATGCATTACACAACCAGCGACGGCCGCAAGGTGCTCGACGGCACCGCCGGCCTGTGGTGCGTCAATGCCGGCCACTGCCGTCCGAAGATCACCGAGGCGATCCAGCACCAGGCTGCCGAACTCGATTATGCGCCGGCCTTCCAGATGGGCCATCCGATCGTGTTCGAACTGGCCAACCGCCTGGTCGACCTGGCGCCCAAGGGCATGGACCATGTCTTCTTCACCAATTCCGGCTCGGAATCGGTCGAGACCGCGCTCAAAATGGCGATCGCCTATCACCGTGTGAAGGGCGAGGGCTCGCGCACCCGGTTGATCGGCCGCGAGCGCGGCTATCACGGCGTCAATTTCGGCGGCATCTCGGTCGGCGGCATCGTCACCAACCGCAAGATGTTCGGCACGCTGCTCGGCGGCGTCGACCATATGCCGCACACGCATCTGCCGGAAAAGAACGCCTTCACCAAGGGTGTGCCGGAGTATGGCGCGGAACTCGCCAACGAGCTGGAGCGTATCGTCGCCCTGCACGACGCTTCGACCATCGCCGCCGTCATCGTCGAGCCGGTCGCCGGCTCCACCGGCGTCATCCTGCCGCCGAAGGGTTATCTGGAGAAGCTGCGCGAGATCTGCACCAAGCACGGCATCCTGTTGATCTTCGATGAGGTCATCACCGGTTTCGGCCGTCTCGGCACACCGTTCGCCGCCGACTATTTCGGTGTCACGCCCGACATCATGACCACCGCCAAGGGCGTCTCCAACGGCGTCATCCCGATGGGCGCGGTGTTTGTGAAGAAGGAGATCCACGACGCCTTCATGACCGGCCCCGAGCACATGATCGAGTTCTTCCACGGCTACACCTATTCGGGCAACCCGATCGCCTGCGCGGCCGCACTCGGCACGCTTGACACCTACAAGGAAGAGGGCTTGCTGACCCGTGGCGAGGAGCTGGCGCCGTACTGGGAAGACGCGCTGCATTCGCTGAAAGGCGAGCCGAACGTCATCGATATCAGGAACATCGGCCTGATCGGTGCGATCGAGCTGGCGCCGATCGCCGGCCAGCCGACCAAGCGGGCCTTCTCGGCCTTCGTCAAGGCGTTCGAGCGCGGCGCGCTGATCCGCACCACCGGCGACATCATCGCGCTGTCGCCGCCGCTGATCATCACCAAGGGCCAGATCAACGAATTGATCGACCATGTTCGCGATGTGCTGAGGTCAATCGATTGACGGACTGACGCGGTCGGTTGAGGTCGGCGCGGCAGCGCGCCGACCTGACCTTTTGCTTGCAACGAACCATTACAGTCAGGCGGGCAACGCACCGATCCCGGTCAGGATCACCCGCTTGATATTTTCCTTGGCTTCCCGCCATTGCCGGTCGGACAGAGGTTTTCCGCCATTGAGTGTCTCGATCTGATGGCCGAAATCGGCGTAGTGCTGGGTCGTAGCCCAAAGCATATAGAGCAGATGGCGCGGATCCACCGGGTCCATCTTGGCTTCCTCGATCCAGCGCCTGATGATCTCGACGCGGCCGTCGGTCCATTCGCGCAGCGTCGATTCCATATAGTCCTGAAGCACCGGCGCCCCGTGCATCACTTCGGAGGCCCAGACCTTCGAGCCGTCGGGATGGCGGCGTGATATTTCCATCTTGGCGTCGATATAGGCACTGATGCCGTCTATGGGCCCGCGCGCCGCGTCGAAGCAATTGGCCGCCTGTAGCCAGATTTCAAAGATGTTTTGAACGACCGACCGGTAAAGCTCTTCCTTGGTGGCGAAATAGTAGTGGAGATTTGCCTTCGGCAGTCCGGCCAGATCCGCAATCAACTGCATCGTGGCGCCGCCAAACCCTGCCTCCGCAAACACCTTCTCTGCAGCGACGAGAATGGTTTTTTCATTCTCTCGGCGGATCTCCTGTCGCCGCATGGGGCGGGTGGGTTCTGCCATGTCTACCCCAAGATTCTAGTTGACCGCTTGGTCAGGTTGTGTAGTTTAAAAGCTGACCATACGGTCAAGCTGTAAATCACTCAAGGGGCGACAAGACCCCCGGTGTAGATGGGAACTCGAGATGGCCGCACCCGGCGAGAATCTGCGAATCAATTCAGACCGTTTGTGGGATTCCATCATGGAGATGGCGAAGATTGGCCCCGGCATTGCCGGCGGCAACAATCGCCAGACCGTGACCGACGAAGACGGCGAAGGGCGGCATCTGTTCAAGCGCTGGTGCGATGCGGCCGGGCTCGAAATGGGCGTCGATGAAATGGGCACGATGTTTGCCCGCCGCGAAGGCACCGATCCCAGCCTGCCGCCGGTCTATGTCGGCAGCCATCTCGATACGCAGCCGACCGGCGGCAAGTATGACGGCGTGCTCGGCGTACTGGGCGGGCTTGAAGTGGTGCGCTCGCTCAACGATCTCGGCATCAAGACCAAACATCCGATCGTCGTCACCAACTGGACGAACGAGGAGGGCTCGCGCTTCGCGCCGGCTATGATGGCGTCCGGCGTGTTCGCCGGCGTGCTCGACCAGGCCGATGTGTACGGGCATGTCGACAAGCAGGGCAAGAAATTCGGCGAGGAACTGGAGCGCATCGGCTGGAAAGGCCCCGAGAAGGTCGGCGACCGCAAGATCCATGCCTTCTTCGAACTGCATATCGAACAGGGTCCGATCCTCGAGGACGAGGATATCGACATCGGTGTCGTCACCCATGGCCAGGGCCTTAAATGGCTGCAGGTGACGCTGACCGGCAAGGAAGCCCATACCGGCTCGACGCCGATGCCCAAGCGCCGCAATGCCGGGCTCGGCATGGCGCGGGTGATCGAACTGGTGCACGAGATCGCCATGGACTACCAGCCCGATGCCGTCGGCGCGGTCGGCCACATGGAGGTCTATCCCAATTCGCGCAACATCATCGCCGGGCGCACCGTCTTCACCGTCGATATCCGCTCGCCGGAAAAAGAAGTGCTGGACGCGATGGATGGCCGCATCCGCGAAGGCATCGACACGATCTGCGATGCACTCGACATCCGCTACGAGATCGAACAGGTCGGCGCTTTCGATCCGGTGACTTTCGATGCCGGCTGCGTCAAGGCGATCCGCGATGCCGCCGACCGCCTTGGCTATTCCCATCGCAACATCGTTTCCGGTGCCGGCCACGACGCCTGCTGGATCAACCGCGTCGCGCCCACCGCGATGGTGATGTGCCCTTGCGTCGATGGCCTCAGCCACAACGAGGCCGAGGAGATCACCAAGGAATGGGCTTCGGCGGGTGCCGATGTCTTGTTCCACGCGGTGGTGGAGACGGCTGTCATCGTGGAGTGAGCTTAGAATCCACCTTCCAAACGACGCTCGTAAAGAAGCGCGAAGAGAACAAGGGAACAGTCAATGACCAAAGTCATCCGAAACGGCACCATCGTCACCGCCGACCGCACCTGGAAGGCCGATGTGCTGATGCAGCACGGCAAGATCGTCGCCATCGGTTCGGGCCTGCATGGCGACCATGAGTTCGACGCCACCGGCTGCTACGTCATGCCGGGCGGCATCGACCCGCACACCCATCTCGAAATGCCGTTCATGGGCACCTATTCGGCCGATGACTTCGAGTCCGGCACGCGCGCGGCGCTCTCCGGCGGCACGACCATGGTGGTCGATTTCTGCCTGCCGGCGCCTCAGCAGTCGCTGCTCGAAGCCTTGCAGATGTGGGACAACAAGACCTCGAAGGCGTCGTGCGACTATTCCTTCCACATGGCGATCACCTGGTGGGGCAAGCAGGTGTTCGACGAGATGGCCACGGTCGTCGACAAGGGCATCACCTCGTTCAAGCATTTCATGGCCTACAAGGGCGCGCTGATGGTCGACGACGACGAGATGTATGCGTCGTTCCAGCGCTGCGCCGATCTCGGCGCGCTGCCGCTCGTTCATGCCGAGAATGGCGACGTGGTGGCGGCACTGTCGCAGAAGCTGCTGGCTGCCGGCAACAACGGCCCCGAGGGCCACGCCTATTCACGGCCGCCCGAAGTGGAAGGCGAGGCGACCAACCGCGCCATCATGATCGCCGACATGGCCGGCGTGCCGCTCTATGTCGTGCATGTCTCCTGCGAGCAGAGCCACGAAGCGATCCGCCGGGCGCGCCAGAAGGGCATGCGGGTGTTCGGCGAGCCGCTGATCCAGCACCTGACGCTGGACGAGAGCGAGTATTTCGACAAGGACTGGGACCATGCGGCACGCCGCGTGATGAGCCCGCCCTTCCGCAACAAATCGCACCAGGACTCGCTGTGGGCCGGCCTCCAGGCGGGGTCGCTGCAGGTGGTGGCGACCGATCATTGCGCTTTCACCACCAAACAGAAGCGCAACGGCGTCGGCGATTTCACCAAGATCCCGAACGGCACCGGCGGGCTTGAAGACCGCATGCCGGTGCTGTGGACCACAGGCGTCAACACCGGCCGGCTGACGATGAACGAGTTCGTCGCGGTGACCTCGACCAACATCGCCAAGATCCTCAACATGTATCCGAAGAAGGGCGCCATCGTAGAGGGCGCCGACGCCGACATCGTCGTCTGGGATCCCAAGCGCAAGAAGACAATTTCGTCCAAGAAGCAGCAATCGGTGATCGACTACAATGTCTTCGAGGGTTTCGAGGTGACCGGCCTGCCGCGGTTCGTGTTCTCGCGTGGCGAACTGTCGATCCAGGAGTCCGAGGTCAAGGCCAAGCCCGGCCATGGTGAATTCGTCGGCCGCGAGCCGAATGCGGCCGTCAACCGGGCGCTGTCGACGTGGAAGGAAATCTCCGCGCCGCGCAAAGTGGAACGCACCGGCATCCCGGCGACCGGGGTTTGAGGTGCGGCGCGGGGGACTTCTTTTCGCGGCAGTTTTGGTTCTGGTGGCCAGCCAAGTGTCGGCGGCCGGCATCGACCTAGCCAAACCTTATGGCAACAAGTCCGGCTGCATCAACAAGAACGGCCAGGAAGTCTACGCCGAGGACATGCTGCTTCTAACCAACACCGACTTCATCACGGCGACGAGCGCTTGCACCTTCACCGGCAAGAGGGTCCAGGCCGACGGCTCGCTTGTGGTGAAGGCGGAGTGCAAGGCCGAAGGCGAAGAGGGCAAGGCGCCCGCCACCTTCATCATCAAGCACAGCACCAAGAACGCCAAGAAACTGGTGATCGCGGATGCGGACGGCACCGTCTATGGGGAAGTGTCTCGGTGCCGATGATTGCCGAAGCTGGCGGGCGCAAACCTCTAGCAATTGGCCGACGGGCGCCTAGCCCGGCGAAGTCAGCTTCCGGCGACCAGCGCATCCAGTTCCGGCAGCAGGACGACGCTCTCCTGTTCGTTGGGATCGGTGCGCGCAATGACGGCAGAGGACGGGGCGCCGCTCAGGTTGGCCGGCAGATGCGGCACGCCGGCGGGGATGTAGAAGAGATCACCGGCCTTGACGACGATATGATGCTCGAGCCGGTCGCCATACCAGGTGTGGACTTCGCCGGAGAGCACATAGATCGCCGTCTCGTGGCTCTCGTGCATATGCGCCTTGGCGCGGGCGCCGGGCGGCATGGTGAGCATGTGCATGCAGATGCCGGACGCACCGACGGTCTCGGCGGCAATGCCGGCGAAATAGGTCAGCCCCTGCTTGCCTTCATAAGTGCTTTCAGGGCGGATAAGATGACAAGTGGGTTTGGGCGACATCGGGGAAACTCCGGGCGTCGATCGCGTGGGACAAGGTCAGAGGGACAGGGCCAAATGGGACAGGGCAAGTGGAAAACAACATCGCGATAAAAGCAATCGGATTCCAGCCGCCGCGGGAACGGAAACAGGCAGGCGGCAACCGATGACGGGGAATTCGCCAGCCGTCGTCGCGGCAAGCAAACTCGGGCTGACTTTCCAGACCAATGACGGGCCGGTGCAGGCGCTGTCCAATGTCGATCTCACCATCGGCAAGGGCGAGTTCGTCTCCTTCATCGGGCCTTCGGGCTGCGGCAAGACCACGCTGCTGCGCGTCATCGCCGATCTGGAGAAGCCGACCTCGGGGGCGATTTCCGTCAATGGCATGACAGCAGAGCAGGCGCGCGAGAAACGCGCCTATGGCTATGTCTTTCAGGCGGCGGCGCTGTTTCCGTGGCGGACCATCGAGCGCAATGTGGGGCTGCCGCTGGAGATCATGGGCCTGTCCAGGGCGGAGCAAGGCGAGCGGATCAAGCGCACGCTCGGCCTCGTCAACCTCTCTGGATTCGAGAAGAAATATCCCTGGCAGCTCTCGGGCGGCATGCAGCAGCGCGCCTCGATTGCCCGTGCGCTGGCCTTCGACGCCGACCTGCTGCTGATGGACGAGCCGTTCGGCGCGCTGGACGAGATCGTGCGCGACCATCTCAACGAGCAGCTGCTGGAATTGTGGGGACGCACCAACAAGACCATCTGCTTCGTCACCCACTCCATTCCGGAGGCCGTCTATCTGTCGACGCGCATCGTCGTCATGTCGCCGCGCCCGGGCCGTGTCAGCGACATCATCGAATCGACGCTGCCGAGAGAGCGGCCGCTCGACATCCGCGAGACGCCGGAGTTTCTGGCGATCGCAGCGCGGGTGCGGGACGGGCTGCGCGCGGGGCACAGCTATGACGATTGAGGGAGCAAACGACGGGCTCCCTCCTCTCCCC
>NZ_RZPW01000186.1:0-9206 GCF_003998455.1 Mesorhizobium sp. M7A.F.Ca.CA.001.08.2.1
ACAGCTTCTGCTGGTTGCCGCCGGAAAGATTGCCGGTCAACTGATAGACGCTGGAAGCGCGGATATTGGTCTTCTTGCGATAGTCGTTGGCAACGGCGAGCTCGCGCATGTCGTCGATCACGCTGTGGCGGGCCACGCCGCCGAGATTGGCCAGCGTGATGTTGTGCTTGATGTGGTCGATGAGGTTGAGCCCGTAGGTCTTGCGATCCTCGGTGACGTAGGCGATGCCGTGTTGGACCGCCTTGCTTACCGAGGACACATCGATCGGCTTGTCCTTGAGCAGCACCTCGCCTGTGATGCGGCGGCCGTAGGAGCGGCCGAACAGGCTCATGGCGAATTCGGTGCGGCCGGCGCCCATCAGCCCGGCAATGCCCACCACTTCGCCCTTGCGCACATTGATGTCGATACCCTTGATCACCTGCCGCTCGGCATGGAGCGGGTGATAGACCGACCAGTTCTTCACCTCGAACACGATCTCGCCGATATCAGGCTCGCGCGGCGGATAGCGGTCGTCGAGGGAACGACCGACCATCGAGGTGATGATGCGGTCTTCGGAGATGTCCTTCTTGGCCAGCGTCTCGATGGTGCGCCCGTCACGGATCACCGTCACCTTGTCGGCGACCCGGTTGATCTCGTTGAGCTTGTGCGAGATCAGGATCGAGGTCATGCCTTGCCGCTTGAATTCGAGCAGCAGGTCAAGCAGCGCCTGGCTGTCCTTTTCGCTGAGCGATGCCGTCGGCTCGTCGAGGATCAGGAGCTTGACCTCCTTGCTCAGCGCCTTGGCGATCTCGACCAGCTGCTGCTTGCCAACGCCGATATTGGTGATCAGCGTCTTGGGGTCCTCTTTGAGGCCCACCTTCTTCAACAGCGCACTGGTGCGCTCCTCGTTGGCGTCCCAGTCGATGACGCCGAATTTCGCGTGCTCGTTGCCGAGGAAGATGTTTTCGGCGATCGACAGCATCGGCACCAGCGCTAGCTCCTGGTGGATGATGACGATACCCTTGTGTTCGCTGTCCTGGATGCCCTTGAACTGGCATTCCTGGCCTTGGAAGATGATCTGGCCGTCATAGGTGCCGGAGGGATAGACGCCCGACAGCACCTTCATCAGCGTCGACTTGCCGGCGCCGTTTTCGCCGACCACGGCGTGGATCTCGCCTTCCTCGACGCTGAGGTTGACGTTCGACAGCGCCTTCACGCCGGGAAACGTCTTGGTGATGTCGCGCATCTCCAAAATCGTCGGGGCCATGGGGACTACCGCTCCTTGAGAGCTCGGCAAACATTGCCGGCGAGGTCGGTGACAATACCGGGCTCGCTGGTGAACGAAAAGGGGCCCTGCGTTGCGCAGGACCCCCTGACTTTGTAACCGGGATTACTTCAGTTCGTCGGCCTTGATGTAGCCGGAGTCGACGACCAGCGCCTGGTAGTTCGACTTGTCGACTTCATGCGGCGTCAACAGGATCGAGGGAACGACCTTGACGTCGTTGTTGTAGGTCTTTTCATCGAGGCCGTCCGGCTTGCCGCCCGAGAGCACCTTGTCGACGAGCTGGACGGTGGCCTTGGCCAGTTCGCGGGTGTCCTTGAACACGGTCGAGTACTGCTCGCCCGAGATGATCAGCTTGACCGAAGCGGTCTCGGCGTCCTGACCGGTCACGATTGGCCAAGGCTGAGCCTCGGTGCCGTAGCCGACGGCGCGCAGCGAGGCGGTGATGCCGCGCGACAGGCCGTCATAGGGCGAAAGAACGCCATCGACGCGGCTGCCATCCGAATAGTTGGCCGACAGCAGATTGTCCATGCGTGCCTGGGCGGTGGCGGCGAGCCAACGCAGCGTGCCGACCTTGTCCATGCCGGTCTGGCCGGACTTGATCTTGATCGAGCCGTCGTCGATCAGCGGCTGCAGGACGGAAATGGCGCCATTGTAGAAGAAGAAGGCGTTGTTGTCGTCGGGCGAGCCGCCGAACAGTTCGACGTTCCACGGCTTGGTGTTCGGGAAGCGTTCCTTGAGGCCCTTGACCAGCGAATTCGCCTGGATCACGCCGACGCCGAAATTGTCGAAGGTGGTGTAGTAGTCGACATTGGCGGTCTTCTTGATCAGGCGGTCATAGGCGACGACGACGACGCCCGCGTCAGCGGCCTTCTGCAGAGCATCCGACAGGGTGGTGCCGTCGATCGAAGCGATGATCAGCGCCTTCGGGCCTTTGGTGATTTCGTTTTCCAGCTGGCTGAGCTGGTTGGGGATGTCGTCCTGTGCGTATTGCAGGTCGACGGTGTAGCCGAGAGCCTCGAGCTGGGACTTGACGGCATCGCCGTCATTGATCCAGCGCTGCGAGGTCTTGGTCGGCATCAGCACGCCGACGAGACCCTTGTCGGCTGCGTGCGCCGAGTAGGTCATGGCAGCGATGCCAAGGGCCGCGACGGCGGCCAGTGTCTTGATGATTTTCACTTTAACTCTCCCTGTTTGATGGACGCGGCACCCCGGGGGTCGCGGGCCGCGCAATCGTGCAGAAGCGCCAAGGCACCGCTGCCGTCATATCGATCTCCGGTATCCTCCCATGGCCCCGAGACGCTGATTCAATCGATACGATTTTTCTCGTCGGCGACCGTCACGTCTTGGAACGCGCGGAGGGTGTGGGTCTTTGCCATAACTGTCAAATGCGATCTTTGATGGTTGCTATATCATGGTTGGTATATGTATTGCGACGTGACGGGCTGACCCCGATGTCGGTCGTACACGAGCAGAAGGCAGGGAAAGCGATGGCGCGGCCAGCGAATCCGACAACAGCTTCAGACGGTTACAGAGAAGCACCGGGCGATGGCGAAACCCTGCTGCGCAGCGGTCTCAGTCTGCGTCATATGCGCATGATCGTCGCGCTCGACGACCATGGCCGCGTCAGCGCGGCAGCCCAGGTTCTGAACATTTCGCAGCCGGCGGCCTCGCGCATGATCGCGGAGATGGAGGCGGTGCTGGAGGTCAGGCTGTGCGAGAGGCTGCCGCGCGGCATCACCTTGACGCCATACGGCAAGGCTTTGGCCAGGCGCGCGCGCTCGATCCTGCTGGAGATGCGCGAGGTCGACCGCGAGATTTCCGAGCTCAAGGCGGGCAAGGGTGGTTCGGTTTTCCTGGGTGCCGTGACCGCGCCGGCAATCGAGCTGGCGGTGCCGGCAATTCGTGAAATCCGCCGCATCTATCCGCGCATCGAGATCACCATGCAGGTCGAGACCTCCAATGTGCTGGCACGCGAGCTGATCGCCACGCGCCATGACTTCATCATCGCGCGCATCCCGGACGATCTCAATCCGCGGCTGTTCGAGTCGCGCGTCATCGGCGTCGAGAAGGCCTGCCTGATCGTGCGCCGTGGCCACCCGCTCACCAGGGGCAGCGTGGTGCGGCTGGAAGACACCGCCGCCTATGACTGGGTCTTCCAGTCTGGCGGCTCGCCCTTGCGCCAGGCCATGGAGAGCAACTTCCTCAACCGCAACATCGCTTTGCCGGACCGTATCCTGAACACCAGTTCGCTGCTCCTGACCCTGGTCATGGTCGCGCAATCCGATGCCATCGCACCGGTCTCTGTCCAGGTGGCGAAATTCATCCAGAACCCTGACGGGCTGGCCGGCGCCATCGACGTCGTCCAGACCGAATTCGACATCGAGGTCAGGCCCTACAGCCTGATCACGGTGAGGAATCGCGCGCTGTCGCCGGCCGCCAAGATGCTGCACGACTTCATTCTGAGGGAAGTGGGATGATGGCTGGATCAGGTAAGCTTCTCCGGCGAAAGCGCCGCCAGGCCGAGGCCAGCGAAAGCGCACTGGGAACATTATTTCCCGCCGATGCGTTCATGATCTTGCAAGGGACGATTTCTTCTGGAGGCTGAACATGCGCAGCTTCGAAATCATCGACCTGCTTTGCGTGATCGAGGCCTGCAAGCACGATCGATCGGTCGGCAATTTCGTGTCCATGGCTGAAGGCGTGGAAGAATTGCGGGTGTTGACCGGCGATTTCGTTTCATCGGATGACGCGGCGGCAAACGCCCTCGCAACGGTGGCGCTGGCGAGAGGCTGCTCGGTTGTGTTCGACGAACAGGCAGGCGCTGAAATGGTTCTGACGCCTTAGGCTGGAGCGGGTAGAGGGAATCGAACCCTCGCGTTCAGCTTGGGAAGCTGACAAGCTACCATTACATCATACCCGCGTTTGGCCTCGTTACCATGAGGGTTGGCCTTCGGGCAATCGCAAAGCGGTCCGTTTCGGCACGACGCCGTCGTGCTGCGGATCAGGGCGCGCCTGCGGCCGTGAATTGCCGGTTTGCCTTCGCGACCTTGTCGCTGGTGGCGAAACTTGGCCAGTATTTCGAGATGGCCAGCGTCGCGCCGGCGGAAGAGAAGTGGCCATAGTCGAAGTAGAGAAATTCATTGGTCTTGGCGTCGGCGTATGAACAACCGGCCGAGTCGCACAGATACGTCAGCGGATCTATGAAATCAGCCCCTTTGGTGAACGGCAGAACCCGTGCGTTGATGCCCGGATCCATAGCCATAGGCCAGGATGTGGTTGCGGCATGCTCCCGCTTCACGAAAAAAGCGATCTTCTGGACGTCGGCGATGAATTCCGGAGACTGGCCGACTGTATAGATCTTGACCCCCATCTCGCGAAGCCGGTCGATCGTCTTCTGCAGGCCGTCGAAGCCCCTGGCCTGGTAGTCGGTCCATCGGCCGCTCAGGATCACCGCCTGGATGTTTGCGTCGCGAATGATCGACAAGGCCCGTTCGTTGAAGCGGGTGCAGGCGGGCCGAGCATAGGAAAAATAGGTCAGGTCGGGCGGACAGCCGGCATAGGTGTATTGGATGACATTGGCCTGGATTTTCTGGGCGTTGGGCTCAAGTCCCGATACATAATGGGCAGCGAAAGAATCGCCCCACAGCAGCACATTGGTGGCAAAGCCCGTTGTACGGGTGCAGTCGGCGAGATTCCAGTCTTCGATGCGGGTCCCGTTTTCGTTGAAGCAGATGCCGTTGCGCCAGTCGCCGACCCGGATACGTTCGGTCGAGAAGTCCGGGAACCGTTGCGGGAAACCGTTGCCCAGTGCACCGGCCAAACCACCGGCGCACAGCAGCGCGATGGCCGTCGCCGAAAAGGCGAAGATAGGCAGCGGTGCGGTATAGGCTCGTTTCTGGCGGAAGGGCTGCTCGATATATTTCCAGGAGAATGCCGCCAGGGCGAAACTGGCCACCGTCATCGCGACAATCGTTGGCACACCGACGGTCTTCAGCGAGAGATAATGGACGAACGAGTTGATCGGCCAGTGGACGAGGTAAAGCGAATAGGAAATGAGGCCGACCCAGACCAGCGGCGCCAACCGAAGCACGCGAGTGGCGACAGGTGCCGGCCTGTCGGCGTTATCCTGGCCAGCATAGATCAGCAGTGCTGTTCCGATGCAGGGGAATAGGGCATTGTAGCCGGGAAACGGATCGCTGTCCGAAATCATCACAAAGCCAAACGCAATCAGGGCAAAGCCGGCGAGGCCGATCAGTTCCACCGCCAGCCGACCGGCTGGGACCGGAGGCTTCCGCAACATCAGCATGGCGCCCAGCGCCAGCTCCCATATGCGCGTCGGCAAGAGATAGAAGCCTGCCGTCGGTGCCAGCGAGGTTGCTATGACTGCCAGGGCAAAGCTGCCGACGGCCATCGGCAGAAGTACCGTCAGCCAGCGCTTCGAGACGTATCGGTGGATCAGATAAAGCAGGATCGGCGCGAAGATATAATACTGCTCTTCCACCGAAAGCGACCATGTGTGCAGGAGCGGCCGCAGTTCTGCGTCGATTGAGAAATAGTTCGTCGTTTTCCAGAAATAGATATTCGACCAGAAGGTCGAGGCGGCGATCACGCTAAGGCTGAATTCGTGGAGATCCGAAGGCAGAAGGATGAACCAGGCGGCAATGCTCGCGAGCAGGATGACGAAGGTCAGCGCCGGCAGGATACGCCGGGCGCGGCGCCAGTAGAAGCGGCCGATCGAGAACTGGCCCCGCTCAAGATCATCGAGCAGGCTGCCGCTGATCAGATAGCCCGATATGACGAAGAAGATGTCGACACCGGTGAAGCCGCCGGGAATGGCGGACACGCCGAAATGGAAGAGCACGACGGGCAGCACCGCAACGGCCCGCAGGCCGTCGATGTCGCGCCGGTAGTTCATCCGGCCGGCTCGCGCGCGACCAACATGATCCGTGCGGCCGCACCCGACACGCTCATGCGGCGATGCCTTCGGTCGTGCTGAAAATCCCGGCTCGTCGGTCTCACAGGCTTACCCTCAGGCAGCAATTTTGCTGCGCTGCAACATGGGTGTCAAGGCATATATTGGCTGTCGCGAAATCCGCCAGGAACGCACAGGATCAGGCGCCGGGCAGATAGATTACCGCGTAATCGTCCGAGTAGGCCCGTTTCCAGCCCAACTGGTCGAAGAAGGGAATGCGGCTGTCGTCGGCCGACAGCAGCGCCCAATCTATTGCGTATTTCTTCAGGCGGGCTTCGAGGAGCGGCTTGCCGTCGCCGCGTCCGGTGTCGTTGTCGCTCTTTGTGAAACCGCCCAGGAACAGCTGGTCCGTCCGTCCGTCGATATAGGTCTTGAACCCATGGAAAATCAGCGTGCCGCCGAAATTGTAGGAATTCAGCAAATTGCCGGATAGATGATGGCTTTGCGCGAATGCCAGCGCCCCACTGGCCGACGTCTTCGGGCTCGGCGCAACCTGATAGGTGCTGCCGAGCACGGCGACCCCGCCGATCAGCAGAACGGCTGCCGTGCCGCAGATGGCGTAGAACCGCCTGGCGAAGAATCTTTCCAGTCCGTCGCGCTTTTCGGCCAGCCATGCGGTGGCTGAAAGCGAGGGATATTGCTGTGCGACCTCGGCCGCCATCACCAGCGGAATCAGCAGGAAGAACAGATACATGAAGCGCACATGGGCGAGATAGACATGCAAGGTGAAGACGACGAACAAGGCCTTGGCCCAGCCAATTCGCAATCGGGACACCGGCAACCCGAAAAGCGCCAGCAGCATCGCCGCTTCCTGGACGGGACTGTCCGGCGGATTGAACGGTTTCCATTCCATGATCAGCGACACTGCCTCATTGCCGTAAGCCACGGCGAGCGTCGCCAGGATGGCCTGGACGCCGTAGGGGTGGATCAGGCTGACCAGCGGGCAAAGCAGGCCGAACGCGATCCACTTCGCCAGCAGGGCCGGTTTTGACAGGCCCGAGCGCGCCAGCAGATCGAGACCGGCGAAAGCCGCGATGACGAAGCTCAAGGTGAAGGTGGCGTGCAGGTTCGCCCATAACACGACCAGCACAAGCAGCCACCAGGGCGGCGCCCGTTCTTCCCTCGCCGCACCGAAGAGGACCGCCGTCCAGATGACGATGATCGGGAAGGTGAAGACATGCGGACGCGCCGTGAAGATCGGGTTGATCAGGAACACCGCCGCGAAGGCCAGTGTAATCGCCAGGATCGGTTTCAGCCATGCGCTGAGAAACCACCCCATGAGGAAAACCGTCAGGGAGATCGAGGCGATGATCGCGGTGACGACCCCGTTCCAGCCGCCCGCCCGGTAGGCAAGAGCCAGCAGGACCTGTCCCAGCCATTCCTTGGCAATCCAGGGCTGGCCTGCAAACGTGTAGGAATAGGGATCGACGGTCGGAAATGTCCGGTTAGTCAGGAAATCCAGACCGACCTTCACTTGCCACCAGCTGTCGGGATCCTGCAGGGTGGCGCCTGCCTGGGCACCCAACGCACCCGCCATCGCCAAGGCCGCGAGCAGGCAGAAGATCAGCCTGTTCCGCTCGTTGTATGTCGCGGCCTCCGCACTGGCCTGAGCGTCGTTCATGGTGCGCCGCCTCTAATCGGTTCCGGTGACAATTGGGTTCAAGGTGTTGGATTGGCGGGCTGCCGCCGAGGCTTGTCGGCCACCCGAACTGTGCGGTCGGTGCTGTCGTCCCCACGCCCCACAAACACGAAGCGAGCCGAGCCAAGATAGAAAACAACCGAATAGACGCAGATGCCCGCGAGGTGGACCAGCGGGTTTTCGACGATGCCTGCTGAACGGGCGGCGATCACGACGGCCAGATTGATGCTGTAGGCGACCAGAAAGACACCCCCGTAGCGCAGCGCGGTCCCGGGCTGGAAGCCATCGGCTCTGCTGAAGGTCCATTGGCGGTTGAGGAAGAATCCGAGGACAAGGCCGGCGGCATAGCCCGTGGCGTTGGCAAGGATGTCGCCCAGACCAAGCGCAAGCCCGGCCAGGATGACCGCGTATCCCAGCGCCGTGTTCAACAGACCGACGGCGCCAAATCGCAGCATCCTCGGGAAGTCAAACGGCAGGCTTGACCACATGCGCAAAATATTGGGCTCCGACAGGTACCTTGGTGAGGAAGCGCTCGAACGGCCTCAGTCTCGCAAGCATCCGAGGAAAGAAGATCCGGTAGACGATCCTCGTATTGGCAAGGCCCGCCTCGGCCATGCGCCCGCGCATCTCGCGCGAATTTATCAAAACCGCGTTTTCGTCGAAGGCACAGTTTCTCACCGCGTGCGTGGTCAGCGGGTTCCAGGGATTGTGTTCGAAGACGAAGAAGCTGCCGCCATCGGCCAGGACCCTGCCGATCTCGGCGAACAGCCCGATCTGCAGATTCTCGGGGATATGGTGGAAGACGCAGGCCGCGAAGGCCAGGTCGAAGCTGCCGTCGGCAAAAGGAATTGTCTTGCCGTCGAAATGCGTGAAGGCGGCCTGATCGGGAAAGCGCTTGCTGGCGATGTCGAGCGATTCACGCGAAGGATCGAGCAAGGTGATCTCGGCGCCGGGAAACGCGCTCCGCATATGGCCGAGCGAATTGCCGACGCCGGCGCCGAAATCCAGTATCCGTCGCGGTTCGACACCAGCCCGCCGCAGCGTCGCGGCGACGTCGTCGATCTTGTACCTGGCGAAGAAATCCGGGTTTTCGCCGCTCAGCCTTATGCTTGCGGCATGCTGCTCCTGATATTCCCGCGCAAACTGGTCGAATTCCGCCTCAAGCACGTGCGGCCCTCTTTGCCATCTCCTGCAGGCGATGGACCGGCAATTCGCCGTCCTCCACCGCCTGGCTGCGCGAAACGATCTCGTTGACGAAGTAGAGCGGCCGCCGCTTTGTCTCCATGTACATGCGCCCGAGATACTCGCCGAAGATTCCGAGCACCATAAGC
>NZ_RZPW01000187.1:0-9179 GCF_003998455.1 Mesorhizobium sp. M7A.F.Ca.CA.001.08.2.1
TGAGGTCACGCAGGATCTCCGTGATTTCCGGAAAATAGCGGCCGAGCGGCTTGCCGGATTTGGCGCGCAGGTCAACGGTGTCGTCGCTCTTGAAAGCAAGGCAGCGGAATCCGTCCCATTTAGGCTCATACTGCCAGCGGTTCCCATCCCTTGGGATTGCATCGGCAAGCCTGGCCTCCATCGGAGACGTATCCAGCGGGAGCGGGAAGGCGTTTATCGGTTCATGCACGGATCAGGCCTCCAAAACCGGTTCAGGAACGGCTCCGGCTTTTCAACTTCCAGGACAGCACCGCGTTCCATCTGACGGGTTCATGGCAGGTCCTTCGCGATGGACATTTTCATTTGCCGCCGGAACCCGGTGACGGCTGGCCGCTTTGATGTCATCGGCGGCGCGAAAGGAGATGCCCATCGACCTCTCATTGTGGACAGCTTTTGTCGGAACCGTCATTCTGATGCAGGTGCCGCCAGGCCCCGACAGCATGCTGGTGATGGCCCGCGGCATCGGACACGGGCGCGGCGTGGCGTTGTTTACGGTACTCGGCATGACGCTGGGCGCCGGACTGGTGCAGCTTCCGCTGATTGCATTCGGCCTGTCTTCGCTTGTCCACGCCTCGCCGGTGGCGTTCAATCTGCTTCGATGGGCCGGGGCGGCCTATATCATGTGGCTGGGTTTCCGGCTGCTGCTTTCAGCCTCGGCAACCATTCCCACAGGTGACATCAAGGCCCTGCGGCCGCTCGCCGCCGCCCGGGAAGGAATGATCGCCAATCTGAGCAATCCCTGGCCTTTGATGTTCATGGTTGCGTTCCTGCCGCAATTTGTCGACCCGCATAGGGGCTCCGTCACGTTGCAACTGGTGCTGCTTGGCGCAACACAGAAGATAACCGGTGTGCTGGTGCTGGGAGCCTACGCCTTGGCATCGGGCGCGGTCGGCGCATGGGTCATGCGGCACCCTCGCGCAAGGCTTTGGCAGCAGCGGCTCGCCGGCTGTCTCATCATCGGCCTCGGCGTGCGGATGGTGATCGGCGGCAGTACGAGCCGCTGACTTCAAGAAATAGCTTTTGTGCCACGTCGCCTGAAGGACTGGCTTTGACACATGCATTCTCTTCTTCAGGCAAACGGAGCATTCGCTTTGACGTTCGGCTCCGCCGCCGTCGCGGGCCGGGACCGTGTCCAGTAACAAAAAACCTGACCGGAGGTTCGAACCTCGATCTCAATGCAGCTGCAACGCTTCATCGCCGTCCGATTGGAATGTTCGTCATGATTTCTTGCGTGGCCTCGGTAAAGACGCGCCTTCAATGAACAAGCCGCCTGAGAATGCTGGCCAAAGGGAAAGCAGGCGAAAAGGGGGCGACGTCGTTCGGGCGCTTGGGCTTGGCCTGATCACCGGCGCGGCCGATGACGACTGCTCGGCCATCGGTACCTACGCAAGCGCCGGAGCGCGGTTCGGCCCCGACCTGCTGTGGACGGCACCTGTCACGCTGCCGATGATGTATCTCGTCGTCTACCTTTCATCCAAACTTGGCCAGGTTTCGGGTCGCGGGCTTTTCCAGGTCATATCGGACTTCTATCCGCGTTGGCTGCTATGGTCCGTGCTGGTGGGCGTGCTGATCGGCAACACGATCGAGGCAGCCGCCGACCTTGGCGCCATGTCGGCGGCTATTGTGCTGTTCGTTCCGCTGCCTGCTCCGTTGGTCGTCACTGCCGTTGCGGTCGTCATTTTTGCCCTGCAGGTGCTCGGGTCGTACAAATTGATCCGAAATGTGTTCCGGTGGCTGGCTCTGGCTCTGCTTGCCTATGTGGTCTCCGCAGTGCTTGCCAAACCGGATGCCGCTTCCGTCCTGCGTGGCACGCTGTTGCCACAAATCGAGTTCAGCCGAGAGTACCTGTCCATCCTCGTCGCCATCGTCGGGACCACTCTCTCCGCATACCTTTACACGTGGCAGTCCAATCAGGAGGTGGAGGAGGAGATCGCCAAGGGTCGAACGAGCCTCGAAGAGCGCAAAGGCGCCACCGAGGGTGAACTGCGCCGATCCCGCCGCGATATCCTGATCGGCATGACGTTCTCCAATCTGATCATGTATTTTATCATCCTTTCGACCGGGTCGACGCTCTACAAGGCCGGACACACGCAGATCGAGACAGCGGCACAGGCGGCCGAAGCGCTGCGGCCGCTTGCCGGCGACGCTGCCGGCATTCTCTTTGCGGCCGGTGTAATTGGCGTCGGCTTCCTGGCCGTGCCGATCATGACCGCTGGCGCTGCTTTCGATTTCGCCCAGGCGATGGGATGGAAGAATAGCCTGCATGCCAAACCCCGGCAGGCTCCCAAATTCTACATCGCGATCGGGGTCATAACGCTGGTGGCGGTGGGTCTCAATTTCTTCGGCTTCAACCCGATGAAAGCTCTCGTCTGGTCCGGCATCGTGCAAGGATTTTCAACGCCGCCGCTGCTGCTTCTCATCCTCATCATGACCAACAATCGCAAGATCATGGGCGACAAGGTCAACAGCACAAGCACGAACATCCTGGGCGGCGTGACGACCTTGGCGATTTTTGCGGCGTCGGCGGGATTGGTGGCAAGCTGGTTCTTGTAGCTCGCATGGCATGACAGATGTTCAGGCACGGTGGAACATCGGCGGTCAAATCCCGTTGAGACGCTTGTGGGAGAAAGGAGGTTGTCCATGTCAAAGTTGCAGGCCGCAACTCCGGACCGTTTAAGGCAACTCAGGCTTGAAGCTTCAGCACATTTCGCTCCGTTGATGCTGAACGAAGCCCTGTTGCGCCTTTCCCATGCCTGCGGAGGCGACAGCCTCGACCGCTTCGAGAAAGCCATGGTTGATCAAATCGAGGCTGCCAAGGACGATCGGGCCGATTTCGAAACGATCAAGGAACTCGCGATCGAGCAGCTTTACGCCCTGGTCCGGAACGCCAACGATTCGCCGAAAAAGAAACAGTCGCTGGAGAAGATCGACACGCGCAGAACGCCCGGCCGGTCCGAAGAACCACGCACGCTCGAGGACCAACTGCAGGCGGGGTTGGAGGATTCCTTTCCGGCGAGCGATCCGCCTTCGGTGGTGTCCACGACCATTTCAGGCGGAGCAAAGAAGCTGGTCGGGACCGACGAGGTCCTGGAGAAGCAGCGGCGACAAGCGTCCAGCAAGGAAGATCGCTCGTAGACCGCGGTGCCGGCTGGGTTGGCGGCAAACCAAAGAGTGCGGACGCGCCAACGGAAACAGCTGACGCCATCGCATCAAAGTTTGACAGCCGCCTCCCGCGCCCAGAGCCGCAGTTTGCGGCATGACTGCACAAACGCAGCTACCGAAGCTGCCGAATCCAGCCGCCTCAGCCCCTCATCGGCATCGGGAGCGACGCCTGCTTTGATCAGGAGCGGCTCGGCCCCGGAGGTGAAGCCGATGAACTTGCAATGCGCAAACGCATCAGACACGAAATCCTTCGCAGCGGCCTCCTTGACCAGTAGCCCGGCGCCCGCCTCGGAGAGGAGCAGCACCACCGCGTCGAACAAAACGGATGGACCGCCGTCGATCATGTGCCTTGCTTCGATGTGGGTGCCGTCGGCGGCTTCGACGCCGCCCACCTTGGGCGCAACCACCTCCATCACCGCGCCTTCCGCTTCGATGGCGGAACGAAGTTCCTCGAACAGCGCGACATCGGCTCCATCGCTGAGCATGACACCGACTTTGCGGCCTTCGAAACTGTCGGGCCCGTTTTGGATGATGCTGAGCGCCGGCGACGGCGGCAAGTCATCGCGCGGTGGAACGGCGGCTTCGGCAGGTTCGGGCATGTCACGGATGCCGAGCTTGTCGGCGACCGTGGTCGCCAGCGTTTCATCGATGTTCAACAAATGCGAAACCATGCGTTCGCGGATCGCCGGTGCCTGGACCTTGCTCAGTTCAAACGTCAGCGCCATCGCGATGTGACGCTGCTCCGGTGGTGTCTGGCTGTTGAAGAATTGCCGGGCCTGGCTGTAGTGATCGGCGAAGCTCTCCGCGCGCAGACGTACTTTCTGCCCTTGTTCGGCATCGGAGAAAGAACGGAAGCCACGCTGCGGATCCTCGCGCGGTCCCAGTCCCCATGAGTTAGGTTCATAGTTGGCGCGACCGGCCGGATTGCGCATGGCCATGTGCCCGTCCTGTTGAAAATGGGCGAACGGGCACTTCGGTGCATTGATCGGCAGATGGGTAAAGTTCGGGCTGCCCAGTCGTTTCAATTGGGTATCGAGATAGGAGAAGTTGCGGCCCTGCAGAAGCGGATCGTTGGAGAAATCGATTCCGGGCGGCACATTCTGCGTCATGAATGCAACCTGCTCGGTCTCGGCGAAGAAATTATCCGGCATCCGGTCGAGCACCAGCCGACCGACCGGAATTGGTTCGAGAACCTCTTCGGGAATGATCTTCGTTGCGTCCAGGATATCGAAGTCAAAACTGTCGGCAAACGCCTGATCGAACAGTTGCACCGTCAACTCCCATTCCGGGAAATTGCCGGCCTGTATGGCCTCCCACAGATCGCGGCGATGGAAGTCGGGATCGGCGCCGTTGATCTTGACCGCCTCGTTCCAGACCACCGATTGCATGCCGAGCTTGGGTTTCCAGATGAACTTGACGAAGGTGGATTCGTCCTTGGCGTTGACGAGGCGGAACGTGTGCACACCGAAGCCTTGCATGAAGCGGAAGGAACGCGGGATGGCGCGATCCGACATGATCCACATGACCATGTGCATCGATTCCGGCATCAGGCTGATGAAGTCCCAGAAATTGTCGTGCGCCGTCTGTGCCTGCGGAAAAGCACGGTCGGGCTCCTGTTTGGCGGCGTGGATCAGATCGGGAAACTTGATGGCGTCCTGGATGAAGAAGACCGGAATGTTGTTGCCGACCAAATCCCAATTGCCTTCCTTGGTGTAGAGCTTGACCGCAAAGCCGCGCACGTCGCGGGCGAGATCGAACGAGCCCTTGTTGCCGGCAACCGTCGAGAAACGAACGAATGCCGGCGTCTTTTCACCAGCTCGCTGGAAAATGTCGGCACGTGTGTATTTGGCCAGTGAGTCGTAGGTCTCGAAATAACCATGCGCGCCATAGCCGCGGGCATGGACGACCCGTTCCGGGATGCGTTCGTGGTCGAAGTGGAAAATCTTCTCGCGAAAGTGAAAGTCTTCGATCAGCGATGGTCCGCGTTCACCGATCCGCAATGTGTTTTGGTCGTCGGAGACAGGCGTTCCGAGCGCCGTGGTAAGGACAGGCGTGTCGTCTCCCGCGATCTGGTGCAACTCGCCGCCATTTCCGCGCGCGCTATTCTGATCCAGTCCACTTGCCGATTGGCGAGCGGAGGGGCGAGCGGATTTGGCCATGACAGGTCCTCGATCGATACTGGAAGGTTGAAGTGGCAAGCCATCAAACTGCCGGTGAACGGCTTTGTTCCCGTAAAAAAGCGGACGCTGTTAGATACCACTGTCGAAGGAGGCGTCGCTGCTGCGGCGATGGTATGCGCCGATCGCATGACAGACATCTCCGCCCGCGAAGAATTATGAAGAGTTGTCTCCAGCAAGAGGAACGAACCAAACTTCCATGCATTTAGCTGAGGCTGCGTTCACACACTCTTTCTGCTGGGAGCTGGACCATTGTCATCCGGAGGCTGCCTTTTGGCCGACCAGGAAACCAATGAAGTTTCCATCGTTGACCTGATACCCGCCCTGCGGGCATTCGCGCGCACCTTCTGCCGCGTCCCCGACGATGCTGACGATCTCGTGCAGGAGACACTGACCAAGGGTCTCGCCAACATCGACAAGTTCGAACCCGGTACGCGAATGAAGTCGTGGCTCTTCACCATCATGCGCAACACCTATTATACCCGGGTCAAGATCGCTGCCCGGGAGGCGCCAGGCCTGCTCGACTGCGCCTCTTCGAGACCAATTTCGGAAGCCACCCAGGAATGGACTGTTCAGAGCAGGGAAGTTCACGGCGCCATTCAAAGACTGCCTGAACACCAACGCGAGGTGCTGATGCTGATCGGCGTTTTGGGAGTGAGCTACGAGGAAACCGCCGATATATGCGGTTGCGCGGTCGGGACGGTCAAAAGCCGCCTGAACCGTGCGCGCGCCAACATCCTTGAACTCCTAGGGGAGAGTTCGCTGGAGACATTGATGGAGAGGAGAAACCAGCTGTCGGACGGTCAGCTCGACGTCGAGGTCGACAGCCGCAGATAGTCAGTTGTTCACGTCGCGCCGACGCTTCTCGACGAGCGCGTTCTGCAATTCGATCGCCAGCTTGGTGAGGCGGTCCGGAATCTTTTCCTGCTCTATGGCTGCCAGCAGGGAGGCAATCTCCCGATCCACCGCCATCTCGACATGCGGATCCGCGGTATCGTCGCTCGAACGAGACATCACATTCTCTTGATAGCGGTCCCTTGATCGTAGTGTGGTGATAAGCGCCCGGCATTACAAGCCTGTGTCCACCGCCGAGAAGCTGACCGGCGGACCCTTGCACAGGTTTATTTCCTTGCTCCTTCGTCGCCCCGCGGACCACAGGCCCGCGCGCTGGCGTTCAGTCCTTCGGCAATCGATTAGCGGCGTAATCCTTCGGACTTGATCCGATTGCCGTCCAGCCCGCGCTCCTCCTTCGAATCGAGGACACTCGTTGGTGCCCTTTGCTCGACGTCCGAACTGGCATCGTGCTGTAATGTTCCGTCTCACCGAGCGAGCAAAAAAGCGTTGCCATCCCATGATCGAAACGGCTTCTCACCGTCGATGAGGACCCGCAATTGATGAGCTTGCGCCAGACGGCCGATATCGTCGCGGTCTGAGAAAAGCGATCCGCGATAGGAATAGTTCAGCAAGGCGAGCCAGCCCGGCCGTTTCAGAACGCGGGCAATTTCTTCGAAATGCCGCTCTGCCATGCCGGCCAGAACCAGATAGGGAAAGCTGTCGACCGCCAGCACGCAATCGAAACTGGCATCGTCGAAATCGGCCAGATCGAGACCGGAGGTTTGTCGTAACTCGACATTGCCGAGTGCGGCGCATTGCTCTGAGGCGATGGAGATCATTCGCGACGATATATCGATACCGACCATCCGCTTGAAGGATTTGCACAGCGCACGCTCGAAACGGCCGATGCCGCAACCGATGTCGAGAATGCTCCGTTCCCTTCCGGTGAATTCTCGCGCTTCCAGCCATGCGACGATTTCGTTGGTCGTGGCTGTGAGCCTTTCCTCATCGCCGAAGGATGCCAGTTGGACACTCGCGGCTCCCGAAATCGCTGCCGCGGCATCGAAGCTGGAGGCCAGCCGCATGACGACAGCGGCATTCGTTTCGTCCTCATTGCGCTCATGGCGAACGGCGCCGCCCGTCGCTCGCAACATGGCAAAGACGTCTGGTTTGCAGCGCAGCAGTCCGGCGACCTTCCGCAATCTTGCCGCGTCGCCGGTATCCGCCGGACGGACTTTCAGCACGACCTCCGCCAATTCCGCTGCCCCAATTGTGGGCGGCAGGTGGAGCGCCAGCCTGACGAGAACACCTTCGGCGCAAATACCGTCGGCCATGCAGTCTTCAACCGCCAGCCTGACCGATGTCCGGCGCTGGGCGCCTTTCGGTGCGGTTACACTCATGGGTCAACTCCGCGTCCAGACCCTGCGCATCGTCCACCTGTCGGCGGCGCCCCAGCCATATTTGTAGGCCTCCTGGCCGCGCAGGAAATCGAACTCGCGCGCATCTTCGCGGATCGACTCCACGATTGCATGGCCAATCAGGATCGCGCCCGGGCTCTCCTCGGCATAAGCAGGGTCGAACCCACCCAGATAAGCGTAGGCACGGCCGCGGTGGTAAAATCCGTAATAGGCACCGATGGTCCTGTCATCGATCGCGAGCAGCCAGCATCGCACCAGACCATGAGCATCGAGCAAGGGAAGCGAGAGCCGATGGAATTGCTCGACGGCGGGGTTGGCCAACACCCCCCCTCCGTGTTCGGCCCATCGCACATTGTGCAGGCGGATCAATTGATCGAGGAAGGTTTGCGGACTGCCGCTTGCCGATGACAGCGCAATCCGGCCGCATCTTGATGCGGCCTGGCGCGCCCGACGCAACTGGCGTCTGCGTCTTGCGGGGACGCAGCCTGCCAGCGTTTCGTCGCCGGCGATGGCGAGCACGGGGCAGGCGGCATGGGCGGTCGGCCGATCCATCTCGGGATGCTTCATCGCAAGGGCGACGCTGTCCTGCGGCAAGTCCGACAAGATCCACTGCGCCCACCCGATCGAGAAGATCGACTCGGCGATAACGCCGACAACCTCGGCTTCGATCCCAGGGACAGCCAGGATGTCCAGATAATCGCTGAGCGAAATGCCGACCGGAAGCAGCTTCGAACCAGCCGTCCCATGCTCCAGGTAACACGGCGCCAGCCCGACCAGATCCCCGCCGCGCCAGACCGCGACTGTCGCCAGTTCACCGGGTGCGAATGCGTGCCACCATGGCACCAGCCAGGCGGGAGATTGAAACGGCGTCGCCGAGGGACTCTGCTGCCACAGTTTCCACCAGTGCGGCGTCAAGGCGTCGAACTGCGCGGGGTCACCGATGATTTCGCAGCGCAGCACCGCTTTGCTCACGGCGTCGCAGCCAAGCGCCGGCGACCAGTGCCAAGCTGTGCCAGCGCCTGATAGGCATCCATGTAAGACGAGATCATCCGTTCCAGCGAAAATCGCCGTCGCGCCTCCGCCCTGCATGTCTCGGCATCCAAGCTGGGCGCCGCAAGAATGGCTTGGGCCATCTCGTCGACCGTGTCGACGAGAAAGCCCGTTCTGCCGTGCTCTATGACGTCGGGAAGCGCACCATTTGGAAAGGCGACTACCGGGGTCCCGCAGGCGAGGGCCTCCATGGCCACAAGCGAGCTGGTCTCGGCTGCGAGGCTCGGAATGACCAGACAGCGCGCTGCGTTGAGAAAGCGTCGCTTGGCGGTGAAGCCGAGCGGACCAAGGAAGCGGCGGCGGCCATCGAGGCGAGATTGGACCTCGTCGCGAAAGTACCGCGTATGCGTTTCGTAGGGATAGACCTTACCGCCGACGACGAGCGGAACGCCTGCCAGTTTGGCTGCATCGAGCGCCAGGTGAATGCCCTTCTCCGGGCAAATCCGGCTCAGAACCAGGGCAAAGTCGCGCTTCGGTTGCGGCAGGTTCAGTGCTTGGA
>NZ_RZPW01000188.1:0-9102 GCF_003998455.1 Mesorhizobium sp. M7A.F.Ca.CA.001.08.2.1
CTCGAGGGTTCGATCAACCTGACCGGTGCCCGTCTCGACGACCTCAAGCTCAAGCACTACACCGAGACGGTCGACAAGAACTCGCCCGAGATCAGCCTGCTCAACCCGGCGGCACTGCCCAATGGCTACTATGCCGAGATCGGCTTCGTCGGCAACGACAAGACCGGCGCGGTGCCCGGTCCCGAAACAGTGTGGGCTGTCGACGGCAATGCGACACTGACGCCGACGACCCCGGTCACGCTGACCTATTCGAACGACAAGGGCCTGACCTTCAAGCGCACCTTTTCCGTCGACACCAACTACATGTTCACGGTGTCCGACACGGTGCAGAATGCCGGCACGGCCGCCGTCTCGCTGTCCAATTACGGCCGCGTCACCCGCTTCGACAAGCCGCTCGTTGCAAGCACCTATGTGCTGCATGAGGGCCTGATCGGCTTCACCGGCACGGAAGGCCTGCAGGAACACAAATACGCGTCCATCGAGAAGGACAAGCAGTTCACGCCGGGCAAGTCGACCGACGGCTGGCTCGGCATCACCGACAAATACTGGGCGGTGACGCTGGTGCCGACCGAGAAGCAGCCGTTCCAGCCGCGCTATGCCTATTTCGAGGACGGCCGCCATCGCTACCAGTCCGACTTCCTCACCGACCCGATCACCGTCGATGCCGGCCAGTCGGCGACGGTGGAGAGCGAGATCTTCGCGGGCGCCAAGGAAGTCGGCAAGATCAACGCCTATGCGGAAGACCGTCATATCAAGCGGTTCGACCTTTTGATCGACTGGGGCTGGTTCCACTTCATCACCAAGCCGATGTTCTGGCTGATCGACACGCTCTACAAATTCTTCGGCAATTTCGGCCTGGCCATTCTCGCCACCACCGTCATCGTCAAGGCCATCTTCTATCCGCTCGCCAACAAGTCGTACGCGTCGATGGCGAACATGAAGAAGGTGCAGCCGAAAATGCTCGAGATCCGCGAGAAATACGCGGACGACAAGATGAAGCAGCAGCAGGCGATGATGGAGCTGTACAAGACCGAGAAGATCAACCCGCTTGCCGGCTGCTGGCCGGTGGCGCTGCAGATCCCGGTCTTCTTCTCGCTCTACAAGGTGCTCTACATCACCATCGAAATGCGGCACGCGCCGTTCTTCGGCTGGATCCAGGATCTGGCCGCGCCCGATCCGACGTCGCTGTTCAACCTGTTCGGCCTGATCCCGGTCACCCTGCCGCACATGCTGATGATCGGCGTCTGGCCGCTGATCATGGGCGTCACCATGTTCCTGCAGATGCGCATGAACCCGACGCCGCCGGATCCGACGCAGGCGGCGATCTTCACCTGGATGCCTGTCATCTTCACCTTCATGATGGCGGGTTTCCCGGCCGGCCTGGTCATCTACTGGGCCTGGAACAACACGCTGTCGATCCTCCAGCAGGGCATCATCATGAAGCGCCAGGGCGCCAAGATCGAGCTGTGGGACAATCTGGTCGCGCTGTTCCGAAAGAAACCATCACCGGCCGAATAGAATGCGCAGCGCTTTCTCCAGCCTTCAAAGCCCCGCCTCGCGCGGGGCTTTTCGTTTAAGCAGCTCCGGCATCACGTTCCCGTGATCGGCGAAACTTGCGCCCCCTCGGCGGCGTGACTGCCTGTGCGTTTCCAAAGGCTATCAATTCCGATCAGCCCTCACACGGAGGAAGACCACATGCGCTTGCCGTCATTCAGGATCATCGCCCTTTCCGCACTCGTCGCCGGCGTGGCGATTGCCGCGCCCGCCTATGCCAAGAACCCGAATGTCGGCGGCGCGCCGATGTACACAACCAAGAACATCGTCGAGAACGCCGTCAATTCGAAGGACCACACGACGCTGGTCGCTGCGGTCAAGGCTGCCGGCCTGGTCGACACGCTGCAAAGCGCTGGCCCGTTCACCGTCTTTGCCCCGACCAACGCAGCGTTTGCGAAACTGCCCAAGGGCACCGTCGACACGCTGCTGAAGCCGGAGAACAAGGGCAAGCTCACCAAGGTGCTGACCGCGCATGTCGTGGCCGGCAAGATCTCCGGCGCCGAGATGATGAAGAAGGCCAAGGCGATGGGCGGCAAGTACGAGATGAAGACCGTCTCCGGTGACACGCTGACCGCCGAAGTCAAGAAGGGCAAGCTCTACATCATGGATGAGTCAGGCGGCGAGGCGCGAGTGACGATCGCCGACGTCAACCAGTCGAACGGCGTCATCCATGTCGTCAACAAGGTGTTGTTGCCGAAGTAACGGCTTTCGGCAAAGGGGATCAAGGCAGGTCCGTTGGGGCTTTCTCGGGCCTGCCATCCCCGCCTCATGACGAGGTGCCATGTTTCTTGGGAAGTCGTATCGGCATCGGCCGGGGTCCTGTCCCTCACAGGACCCCGGTTTCTTTTTGGCTGCTGCCTGTGCAGCCGGATAAGTTTCGAGCGTCGTCACTCCATCACGGCGCTGTGGTCGATCTTGGCCGGAGTCGCCGGCTTGCGCAGCAACAGAACCAGCGGAATGGCGGCAAGCGACAGGATCATCATCAGCTTGAAGTCGTTCATATAGCTGATGATCGTGGCCTGCAGCGTGACCACGCCGTCGAGCGCGGCGCGGCCCGCGGCGCTGTAGGGATCCATTGCATGGAAGATCGCCGGATTGCTGAACGCCTGGTTGTAGGGCGTCACATAGGTAGCGATGTTGGCGTGGTTGATCTGCACGTTCTGCGTCAACAGCGCGGTGACCACCGAGATGCCGACGCTGGAGCCGATGTTTCGTGACAGATTGTACAGGCCGGTGCCTTCCGCGCGCCGCTCCGGCGCCAGCGTGGCGAAGGTGATGGTGGTCAGCGGCACGAACAGGAAACCCAGGCCCGCGCCCTGGATGAAGCCGGTGCTGATGATCGTCCATTGCGAGACGTCAGGCGTCCAGCCGGTCATGTCGTACATCGCCCAGGCGGTGACCAGCAGGCCGGTTAGAAGCAGCCAGCGTGTGTCCACCTTGCCGATCAGCCTGCCGACCAGGAACATGCAAGCCATGGTGCCGAGACCGCGCGGCCCCATGACGATGCCGGCCGTCACCACCGGATAGCCCATCAGCGTCTGCAGATAGGGCGTCATCAGGGCCAGCGAGGCCAGATAGGTGATGCCGATGATGAAGATGAAGATCATGCCGACGGCGAAATTCCTGTCGAGGAACAGCCGCGGGTTCACGAAGGTGTTGCGGGCGGTGAAGGTGTGGACGAGGAAGATGTAGAAGGCCGACGCGCAGATCAGCGCCTCGACGATGATCTCGGACGACGAGAACCAGTTGAGCTGCTCGCCGCGATCGAGGAACATCTGCAGCGACGCGATGGTGACGCTGAGCATGCCGAAGCCCAGCCAGTCCAGCCTGGCCTTGAGGTCCGTCTTGGTTTCCTGGACGAACATCGAGACGCCGGCGAAAGCCAGCGCGCCGATCGGTACGTTGATGTAGAACACCCAGCGCCAGCTGACATTCTCGGTCAGCCAGCCGCCGATGACCGGCCCGAGCACCGGCCCGACCATCACCGAAACGCCGAACAGCGCCATCGCCGAGCCGCGCTCCTCGACGCTGTAGATGTCGAGCAGGATGCTCTGCGCCAGCGGCACCAGGGCTGCGCCGAACAGGCCTTGCAGCAGGCGGAAGCCGACGATCTGCGGCAGCGACTGCGCGAAGCCGCACAGCACCGACGCGACGACGAAGCCGGTGATGGAGATCAGCAGGATGCGCTTGCGGCCGAAGCGATTGGCAAGATAGCCTGAAGGCGGCGTCATGACGGCCGCCGCGACGATGTAGGACGTCAGCACCCAGTTTATCTGGTCGGCGCTTGCCGAAACGCTGCCCTGGATATAGGGCAGCGCCACATTGGCGATGGTGGTGTCCAGCGCCTGCATGATCACGGCCAGGATCACGCACGCGGTGATGGCGCCGCGATTGGCGACCACGCCACCTGTCGCGGACGCGCCGGTCATGACTTTTGTCCGAACCGACCGAGGAGCTCCGTCACGAAGTCCGGCAGGCCGCGCGCATGGCCGGTATCGATGCCGACCACGACGCTCATCCCGCCGCGCAGCGGCGGCTTGCCCTGGAGATCGTCCACCGTCACGCGCATCGGAATGCGTTGCACGACCTTGACCCAGTTGCCGGTGGTGTTCTGCGCCGGAAGCAGCGAAAAGCTCGACGACGACGCCGGGCTGATCGAGGCGACCCTGCCGTGCCAGACGGCACCGGGATAGCTGTCGACGCTGATCGTCGCCGTCTGTCCCGGCCGCACATAGGTCAGTTCGGTTTCCTTAGGCTCCGCCGCGATCCACAGCTCGGTCGCCGAAATCAGGCTGAACGCCGGCTGCGAAGCCGGCAGGTACTTGCCGACCTGAAGCGCGTCGACATTGGTGACGATGCCGTCGAATGGCGCCTTGACGATGGAATCGGCAAGGTTGCGCTGGGCGTCGTCCACCGCCGACTGCGCCTGGAGATAGAACGGGTTCTTCTCCACCGGCTGGCTGGCGTCGCCGCCGAGCTGGGCAAGCGTCGCCTGTGCCTGCGCTTGGGCAACGGACACTTTCTGGCGGGCGGCGACGAGGTCGTGCTGGGCGCTGTCGAAGGTCGCCTTGGAGGAGGTGGAGGTCTTGAGCAGATCCTGCTGGCGTTGGAAAGCGGCCTCGTAATAGGGGATGTCGGCCTGCGCCTGCTCGATCAGCGCCTGCGACTGCTGGTAGCTCGCCTGCAAGGTCAGCACCTGGTTGCGCACTGTGCCGAGCTGTGCCTGGGCGGCGGCAAGAGCGGTTTCGAAAGAGGCCGGCCGCAACCGGAAAAGCACCTGGTCCTTCTTCACCGCCTCGTTCTCGTGCACGTCGATCTCGGACACAGTGCCGGAGACATCGGTGGAAACGCCGAGCGACTGCGCCTGGATGTAGGCATTGTCGGTCGTCATGACCTGGCCGCCGATGACGTAGTAATAGCCGCCGACGACCAGCGCGAACGGAAGCAGGGCAAACAGGATCGGCCGTGCCCGGCCGCGCTTGGGCTTGACCGGCGCCGGAGGCGCCACCGCAACCCCGGCCTGGCGTGGCTCCTTGGACGGAGCCTCGAGCGCCGCCGGCTCCAGGGCGACCGGTGCTTCGAGCTCGTCATTGTCGATGACGGTGCTGGCTCGCCTTTGCTCGCGTTCGCTGTCCAGCCGGATGACCTGGTCGCGCGCCCGGTCGGCGGCGGATCCGTCTTCTTCGACAGGCTTCTTTGGTGAGGTTGATTCAGCCATGTGTTTTCTCCCGGTCGGCGGCAGGCTGGGCGCAAGCCGCGAGCAGATTGGATTTGATGAGGGATAGGGTTTGCAGCAGATGCAGTTGCGCATCCGCGGAAAGGCCGACAAAGGCCTCGTCACGCGTCTTCCGCCCATTGCCGCGCATGATTTCGATCAGCGGATGGGCTTGCGGCTTCAGGTACAGCAGCCATGCCCGGCGGTCAGCGGGATCGGGCCGGCGCTCGATGAAGCCGCTTGCTTCCATCTTGTCGAGCAGCCGGGCGAGCGTGATCGGCGTGATCTCGATCAGGTCCGCCAGTTTGTTCTGGTGGATGCCTTCATGCAGGCTGAGATAGGCCAGCACCTGCCACTGGGCGCGGGTCAGCCCCGATGCCCGCGACCTCTGCTCGAACCGCTTTCGAAGCAGGCGCGCGACATCGTGCAGCACGAAGCTGATGTTGGGTGACGATGGCATGGGAGGTACTGGAGTTTTTCGGCGCAACTGTTAGTGAGCATGCTTATTATCATCATGCACATAATCTTGCTGGACGCGGTGCGCAAGACGGACTAAGCCCGCCTGGAAAAAATGACGCATGGGCTGCGACCCACCCAAAGGCTCAGGTAGCGGGCTGTTGCCGGGCAAGGATACGACGATGAATTGGCTGAAGATCGCGACCGTGGCGGCCATTGCGGGATGGCCGGGCATTGCGCTCGCAAAGGGCGCCGTCAGTTGCGGCGGCGCCGCCATGCTGGGTGGCGCGCAATTGAACTGCAGCCACGTCGAACCCCAGGCGCCGCCTCAGTTTTGCACTTATAGCTGGGCTCTCCACATGCCGGCCGGCGACCAGAAAATCGTCGAAGGCAGCTTCATGCTGCCGCCCGGCGCCACGAATGTCACCGTCTATCAGGGCAGCGGTTTCGACAGTGCGCTGTCCGATCCGATCGTGATTTGCCGCGGCAGCAAATGAGCAAGGCCGTCAAGGAAAGCTCGCTCGTCGCCCGATTGGTGCTATAGGGCGGATCACGCTATTTTGAACGGGCATTTGAGTTTCGGATGCACCTGGCGGCCATTTCTCTGACGGATTTCGACATGGACGGACCCAACCCAGACATCAAGCACCCGATCCCGATGCATACCCGCGTCGGCTTCCTCAAGGGACTGGTGAACGCGCCGAACATCGAGATCGGCGACTTCACCTATTATGACGACCCCGACGGGCCGGACAAATTCGCCGAGAAATGCATCCTGCATCACTATCCGTTCATAGGCGACAAGCTGATCATCGGCAGGTTCTGCGCCATCGCCGAGGGCGCGCGCTTCATCATGAACGGCGCCAACCACGCCATGTCCGGCTTTTCGACCTATCCGTTCAATATTTTCGGCCATGGCTGGGAAAAGGGTTTTGATCCGGCGACCTGGTCGAAGGAGGTGCGCGGCGACACCATCGTCGGCAACGACGTCTGGATCGGCATGGAGGCGGTGATCCTGCCCGGGGTGGAAATCGGCCACGGCGCCATCGTCGCTGCGAAATCGGTGGTGACGCACGACGTGCCGCCCTATGCGATCGTCGCCGGCAACGCGGCCAAGGTGGTAAAGATGCGTTTCGACGACCGGACAATCAGGCGGCTGCTGGCGGTGGCGTGGTGGGACTGGCCGGTAGACAAGGTCAGCCGCAACCTCGATGCTATCCGGGGTGCCAATATTTCTCTTCTGGAGGCAGCAGCTTGAACGCTCTGAACAGCAGCATAATCGGCACCGAACTGTTTACGCGAGGGTGGATCTTCATCCGCGGCGTGCCGGCGATGAAGTTCCTGCCACCGGAAGGGCCGCCGGAAATCGCCTTTGCCGGCCGCTCGAATGTCGGCAAGTCGTCGCTGATCAATGCGCTGGTCAACCAGAAGGGGCTGGCGCGCACTTCCAACACGCCGGGGCGCACGCAGGAGCTCAACTATTTCGTGCCGGATGGATTTTCGGGCGAGGGCGCCGACCTGCCGCCCTTGGCGCTGGTCGACATGCCCGGCTACGGCTACGCCACCGCGCCGAAGGAGAAGGTCGACGAGTGGACCAAGCTGGTCTTCGATTACCTCAAGGGCCGGGTCACGCTGAAACGCGTCTATGTGCTGATCGACGCCCGTCATGGCATCAAGGCCAAGGACGACGAAGTGCTGTCGCTGCTCGACAAGGCGGCGGTGTCCTACCAGATCGTGCTGACCAAGACCGACAAGATCAAGACTGCCGGCGTGCCGAGGCTGATCGAGGAGACGCTGGCAAAGATCAAGAAGCGGCCGGCGGCGTTCCCGTTCGTGCTGGCCACCTCTTCTGAAAAGGCCGAGGGCCTTCAGGAATTGCAGGCAGCCATCGTGCTTGCCGCCAATGGCGGCTAAAGCATCCGCACCTTAGAGCAATTCTAGGAAAAGTGTGAAGCGGTTTTCCGTCCAGAATTGCGTCTAAACAAAGAGTTAGAGCATGGTCGGGCTAGGGCTTGGCCTCGATAGCAATCGTCTGATGGCCTTCTTCCGCCACAAGTCTTTCGGTGCCGTAGGCCTTCAGGAACATGCTGACGCCTGACCTGACGATGTGGTCGATCTCGTCCTGGGTCGGGGCCTTGGTGCGGTAGGCGAAGATGCACTGGCGGAACAGACCGGCCAGGCACAGTTCGGTGAACTGATAGGCGGCAAGATCGACATCGTCGATGCGCAGCAGGTCGCGCTCGATGGCGGCATTGAGAAAGGCCGCGACCTTGTCGTGGCCACGCTTGGGACCGCGCTCGTAAAAACGCGCGCCCATGTCGGGGATCCGGTCTGATGCCCCGATCACCGTGCGCTGCGCTTGGACGACCTTGGCCGACGTGATCTTGAGAGCCAGCACCTTGCCGAACTTCACCAGCGTCTCGCGCAGGTTGTCGGCATTGTCCAGCACGTCATACATGTTCTTGAAGATGGTGCCGCGCTCTTCCTCGATCAGCGCCTCGAACAGCTCTTCCTTGTTGGCGAAGTAGACGTAGATCGTACCCTTGGAGACGCCGGCCTCGCGGGTGATGTCGTTCATCGAGGCGGCTTCGAAGCCCTTGTCGATGAAGACACGACGGGCGCCGTCGATGATCTGGCTGCGCTTGGCCGGATCCTGCCCCGCGGCCGGGCGGCCACGGCGCAAGCTTTCCAACAGGTCGTCACACGACTCGTTTTCGACATTGGGCGGGGTCTCGGTCATGAAAGTCACACCTCGAAAATAATTCGAACCAAGCGGTTCGATTGCCCTTGATATGGTCCTCTTTACGCGCTATGTCAACGGCCGGATCGAACCGAACGGTTCAGTATTATATTATAACTTTAGAGAGATGTCATGTCCTCGAACGCGCCGACCACTGCCGAAGTCCGTCCCTTCCCCAACGCCAAGGTTGCGCCAGCGACGGAAGCACCGGAAGTGCCTGTCCAGCCCGTCTCGTCGCCGCCGGCAGAGGCTCCGGCCAGGAAGAAGCGTTCGGTGCGTTCCTTCCTGCTGCCGGTCATCGGTATTGCCTTGCTGGGCGCCGGCGCCTGGTATGGGTACGACTACTGGACAACGGGCCGCTTCATGATCTCGACGGACGATGCCTATGTCCAGGCGGACATGGCGTTCATCTCGCCCAAGATTTCCGGCTATGTCGATCAGGTCAAGGTCAGCGAGAACCAGCTGGTCAAGGCCGGCGATCCGCTGCTCGTCGTCGATGACGGCGATTACAAGATTGCCGTCGCCCAGGCCGAGGCGCAGATCGCCACCTTGAGCAAGACGCTCGACCGTATCGACGCCCAGACCGACGCGGCCCGCGCCTCGCTGCAGCAGGCCCAGGCGCAGAAGGTCGCCGACC
>NZ_RZPW01000189.1:0-9094 GCF_003998455.1 Mesorhizobium sp. M7A.F.Ca.CA.001.08.2.1
CTATACCGAGGCCGGGCAGCCCTATCGGCGCGCGCTCGAGGCGACGCGCCAGCTCGCCGGGCTTGTCGGCAAGGAAAGCGAAGGCGAGGCGCTGATCGCGGCGACAGACGCGTATCTTTTGGAGGTTCGCCAGCAGCTGGCGCCGCTTTCGGCACGGCCGATCTATGTCGTCAGCTTCCTGGACCCGCGCAATGTGCGCGTCTACGGCGCAAAGAGCCTGTTTCAGGAGGTGTTCGACCGCATCGGGCTCAGCAACGCGTGGACGGCCGAGACCAACTATTGGGGGTTTTCGACCGTCGGCATCGACGGGCTGGCGACATCCAGCGATGCGCGCCTCGCCTATCTCGAACCCTTGCCTGAGGGCGCCGGCGGCACGCTGACCGAAAGTCCGGTCTGGAATGCCATGCCCTTCGTGCGCAACCGCTCGATCATGCGCCTTCCTGCCGTCCTGATGTTTGGCGCGCTTCCATCCGCGAGCCGTTTTGCCCGGGTCCTGGCATCGGCGATGACCGCGGAGGCCGCCCATGGCTGAGGATGCCGCTGCCGTTACTCAAGAAGGAAAGCTTGCGGCGTCAGGCCGCGCCTTGCCAAGGAGTTCTCCTGGTACTCAGCCGGTAGGCGCGATCCTGCTTTGCGCGGTGCTGCTCGCGGCTGCGGCAGCGGCAACCGTCTCGAACCTCACCGTGCAACTGCCATCGGCGCTCTGGCTCCAATCGCTCGCCGCTCCCGACATCGCTGACATGCGGCAGGTGCTCGTCCACTATGCCTTCCTGCCCCGGCTTGCGATCAGCCTTTTGTGCGGTGCGGCGCTCGGGCTTGCCGGAACTGTCCTGCAGCAGGTTCTGCGCAACCCGCTCGCCTCGCCTGAAACCGTCGGCGTCTCGGCCGGTGCCTATCTGGCACTGGCACTGGCGACGCTTCTGTCACCGTCCCTGCTTGCCTTCGGCCGCGAATGGGTGGCGCTGGCCGGCGCATTTATGGCCCTTGCCGCCGTCATCGCTCTGTCCTGGCACAAGGGCCTGTCGCCGCTTTCGGTGGTGCTGGCGGGGCTTGTGGTCAGCCTCTATGCCGGCGCCATCGGTGCCGCTCTCATCGTGCTGCGGCACGAATGGCTGGCCAGCCTGTTCATCTGGGGCGCCGGTTCGCTCGGCCAGCAGGATTGGTCGACGACGCTGTGGCTTTTGCCACGCATCGGCACTGCTGCGCTTGCGATCTTCTTCATGGTGCGGCCCCTGACCCTGCTTGGCCTCGACGATGAAGGCGCGCGCAGCCTTGGCGTGCCGCTCGGCGCCTATCGCTTCGCCGGACTGGCGGCCGCCGTCGCGCTGATCGCCTTTGTCGTTGCCGCTGTCGGCGTCATCGGCTTCGTCGGCCTGGCCGCGGCGACGCTCGCGCGCATCGGCGGTGCCCGGCGGCTGGGCCAACAACTGGTGATGGCACCGCTGATCGGCGGCGTGTTGCTGTGGGCCGCCGATCAAGGCGTGCAGATCGCCACCGGGCCGCAAGGCGACCTGCTGCCGACCGGAGCGATCACAGCACTTCTCGGTGCGCCGCTGCTGCTCTGGCTGTTGCCGCGCCTTGCGTTTGGCTCGGAAGCCCCGACCTTGATGGCCGTGCGCCTGCCGCGCGCAAGCCGGCCCGGCCTTGTTCTGATGGCACTCGGCCTGGCTCTGCTTCTGCTGCTCGGGCTGGCCCTGCTCTATGGACCGGGTCCGCATGGCTGGACCTTCGCCTTCGGCGACGAGCTGCAGCCTTTGCTGTCGTGGCGGTGGCCTCGCGTGCTTGCCGCGCTGAGTGCCGGGGCGATGCTGGCGCTTGCCGGGCTGATGATGCAGCGGCTGACCGGCAATCCGATGGCCAGCCCCGAAGTGCTGGGCATCAGTGCCGGTGCCGCCCTTGGCATGATGGTGGCGCTGTTTGCGCTCGTCGATGCCGGGCGCCCGGTTCAGACGGCGGCGGCAACGATCGGCGCCTTCGCCGCTTTGCTGGTGACGCTGGCGATCGGCCGTCGTGCCGCCTATGCGCCGGAGCGGCTGCTGCTTGCCGGCATTGCTCTGACGGCCTTGTTCGACGCGCTGATCCTGGTGCTCACCGCGACCGGCGATCCTCGCGCCATGCTGCTGCTCAACTGGCTGACCGGTTCGACCTATGGCGTCGATGTCGGTGACGCCCTGCTGACCGGTGGTATCGCGGTCTGCCTCTTCGCGCTCGCGCCTTTCTTCATGCGCTGGCTCGACATCCTGCCGCTCGGCTCCGCCGCCGTTCAGGGCCTTGGCATCAACCTGAAGAGGGCGCGGCTTCTCGTGCTGCTGGCCGTCGCGGCACTCACCGCGGCTTCGACGCTGATCGTCGGTCCGCTGACCTTCATCGGCCTTATGGCGCCGCATCTTGCTCGTCGCCTTGGCCTTTCCCGTGCGCTGCCGCAGGCCATTGGCGCGGTGCTCGCCGGCGCGCTGATCATGGTCGCCGCCGACTGGGTGGGCCGGATCGCCATCTTCCCGCGCCAGATCCCGGCCGGTCTCGTCGCCACGTTGATCGGCGGCCCGGTGCTGATGTGGCTGCTGCGCCGCCGCTGACCGTTTTGCCCCTGGAGATATCCATGTCCAAGATATCCATGTCCAACGCGACGCCAGCCCTGATCGCCAACACGACGGTCCACGATCTCGTTCCGGCGCAGGGCGGCGCCCCCTGGCGGATATTCCTGCATGTGCCGTCCGGGCCGGTGCCCGAGGCCGGCTGGCCGGTCCTCTACATGACCGACGGCAACGCCGTCATCGGCACGGCGGTCGACGCCATGCGCGCGCAGGCCTTCTATCCCACGGGCACCAATGTCGGCTGGGGCGTCATCGTCGCCATCGGATATCCCGTCGACGGCGCCTATGATCCGCTGCGCCGCTCATGGGATCTCGGCCCGCCGCCAGGCAAGACCTACCCGCCCTTCTACGAGGGCACGTCCGAAGTCCGGACCGGTGGGGCAGGGAAATTCCTTGCTTTCATCGAGGATGAGCTGAAGCCGTGGGTCGCCAGCCGGGTCACGGTCGATGCCAGCCGCCATGCGCTTTACGGCCATTCTTTCGGTGGCCTGTTTGCGCTCTACGCCCTGTTCGCGCGGCCTTCTTCCTTTCAGACCTGGATCGCGGCGAGCCCCGCCATCTACTGGGAAGACCGTGTCATCGACCGCTTTCTCGAAGCCTTCGAGGCCGCCATTCCCGATGGTTTGGCGGCGACCATGATCCTGTCGGCCGGCGAGTACGAGACCGAGAAGCTGGCGCAGTTCCAGATTGGCGCCGAGGACGAGGAAAAGCGCCTGAAGCAGAAAAAGGTGACACGCACCGACGCATTCGCGCGGGCAATGGCGCAGCGTCTTGACGCTCTCCCGGGCGTGCGCGCCAGTTTCGAACTGCATGCCGGCGAGAACCACATGTCGATCCTGCCGGTCACCGTCAATCGCGCGGTGCAGGCGGCGTTTGCGGTGAGGAGGGACGCCGCCCTTTGCTGAACGCCGCAGCAAGAGGGTCGGCGCTGTCATTCCTGTGAAGGGGAGGCGCTCAATCGGCGGTAGGAGACGCCGCCGAAGTTTGCCGTCACAAAATCCGTGACGGACATCTTGCGCTTGCCTCCGTCGCTGCAGGCGTAAACCGGCCAACCGGCATCGCTGCATTCGCTGGCAGCGCAGATGCGCGCCAGGCAGTTGCCGATAGTCAGCCGGAAGCCGCCCTTGCCGGCGAAGCCTTGCAACAGGCTGCCGTCCGCCGAGCGCCATGTCCGCGCACGGAATTCCGCCCGCAAAAGCAGTGGTTCGAGAGGGACCGCAAGGTTGTTTTCGCCGGCACGCCCTGCGAGCTGCAGACGGAAGCGCGCCATTGCGGTCGCGTATGCAGTCACAAGATCGGCTTGGCGAAAATAGGCGGTTGCCAGGCTTGGGCGGTCAAGCAGATGAGACGTCCACTCGCCTGCCCCTACCGGCCTCACCAAGGCAACAAAGGCAAGAAAGGCGAAGCAAGCTCGTGACATTTCCAGCAGCCATATCTGTCTCGGCGTGCCGGTTTGCCCCCCGGTTGCCCTCCCATAACATCCCGCCAATCGGCGCCCGGCGCAAGCCGCTTGCTAAGGCAGTTCAGAAGGCCGCCGAGCAAGGGATCCTGGAGCCGAAGACGGTGACCCGCATCGACGAACCTGTGCGGGCGATCGCGAGAGGGTGGCGGTGTTTGCGGCAAGGGATCTTGACCAGCCCAGGGTTTCCTAGCCGATGCGAGCCGGCGGCAGCTCGAACAAAGTGGCGCCGTTCTCCCGGCCGCGCTCGACATAGCCGATGACGCCGAACCATCTTGCGACATCCGGCCCCTGGAGCCAACTGCGCGAATGGATGGCGAGGTTGCCGGCGAGCGCCTGGATATGCCTGATATGCCGCTTGCAGAAACGGACGGTCGTGGCCCGGAAGAAGTCCTCCCGTGCGGCGAACAGCGTGTCGGCGGCGTCGCTGTTCTCATGCCAGGCGATGATCGCCACGGCCTTGTCGCCCTCGACAAGCGCGTGCGCGCGGCCCTCCTTCAAATTCATCATAAGGTTGTCGTAGGCGATCTTGCTGTCCTTGCCGGCAGCGACGTATTCGTCCGACATCCGCTTGGACAGACCGCGAAAGACATCCTCCAGATCCCCAAGCGTTGCTGCGCGTGCTCTCATTTCACCTCCTGCAGCCCCAACGGGCAGTTTGCCCTAGGGTTGAGGGGTGGCCAAGCAAATTAAATCCGCCGGCGGGCTAATGTGCGCAAAGTGATTCCACTTGGCGATGCAGGCGGCGACGCGACGGGGGTGCCCAGAACGGACCAGGAGGGGATGGTGCCAGAGGCGGAAAGGGCAGAACGCAGAAATAAACTAACAAAATCAATCGCCGGGGCGGCCCTATTTCACAGCCTGTGTAACACCGATGTGGTGTAAAGTCGAATCGAGGTCATTGCCAACAACTTTGTTCTGGCTACTTTCGTCTACATTTTGCGGGTCCTGCTTCGCTGGCTCCGGCAATTTCTTATGCGTCCTGTCCGCCTTCCTCCTGACCTTTCTGCGTTCGTTGCCGGACTTCGACCTCAAACGCTTCCGTATCTTGGCTCAGCCACCGGGCGAAAAATACGTTTCGCTCGAATTCCGGAATGAGGCGTGGTTTTGAAGTCGCAGGTTGAGCATAGGTGGGGCCGTCATTACTCTCTGTTCAATGCCGCCGCGATCAGCTCGGCTCGGTTCTTCTGAAACTCCCCGAAGGCATCAAATCCATATACCGAAAGGTCCGGTATCAGATGCCGCGCTCGGAATGGCGGCTCCCGAGTCTCGAGCCACTCGTCAAACGGGGTGGCGTTCTTGGAGAGGTTTTCCGATTCTGTCAGAAGCTGGAGGTTCACAAGCGTGTTGAATTTGCTCAGGTAGAGTTGAACCTTCGACTCGTCATACCCTCTACTCTTCAACTTACTCGACTGAAACTCGGTTTTGGGGAAGACATGGTCTTCGTGAAAGACGGCATCCTTCCAATCGCGATCGGGATACAATAGGGAAAGGGCGAGATTTGTGTATCTCCCTTGATAGCCGTACTCCAAAATGCGGGCGATTTCCGTTTCACTCAATCTTGGTTCGATGCCCAGCGAGTTGTAGAGCGAAATAGCCGGAAAAGGCGTCGTCGCGTTGCAATCCTTCAGCAACTCTCGCAAGCGGCTCAGCGTCGTATCCGTCGAAGAGCCAAACGCATTCTTCAACGTCGTAAACACGAACCATTTGCGAATTGTCACTTGTGCTTCGGCGTCCTTAACACTTGACGACGTATCAAATGACCAGTTGCCGAGCTTCATAATATAAAGCGCGATAGGAAGCAGAGCCAAAGGAGCCACCACATTCTTGCTGTTGAAGCCGAACCGAGAAATCAGCCTGACCGTTGTGGAAAGCGCCTGCTTGATGTTGTCCCAATTGGCTTCGATCAGACGAAGGTTCTGCCTCGTGAAGTTCTTCACTTTGTACTGAATTGGCAGGCCGTCCGTTAGGTAGAGGCTTGCCTTAAGAACAAAGTCTTTCCCGAAGTTGTATCCAGTTCCAATGTCATTAAGAGAATCCGTAAAGTCGTGAATTTCACTTCGAGCATCAAGCGAATCCCATTTGGCCGTAGCAGTTGCGAGGAGAAGGTCGGAATATTCAAGGGGCTGACCGCCGGAATTTGCGCGGACGAACACCTGCAAAACCTTGTCATAATCTTGAGACCTCTCCTCATAGTAGTTTCCTATGAGAGTTGTATGGACGCGGTTATGCAGGCGTCCGATCAGCCTTTGGGCGTTGTCGCGCTGCTCCTCGCCAACAGCGGCAAGGCGGGCTTTCATATCCGCCTTAGCGTCTTCAGCGTCTTCGAAATCCAAGATTCGACCAACCGGATACCAGATCTGGGGTTTGTCCCCTTTCGGCTCTTCGTTCTCGCGGAAGGCGAAGCTATAGGTGAGCTCTTCCGGGTTCTCCTCATTGGGCGTCGGGGCTTTAAGCAGATTTAAGTATAACTTCAACTTGCGCCACCGATAGTGGAAGTATCTATATGAACCACGAAGTCCGATGAAGAGTGAGGTTATTCGTTGCTGGCCATCAAGTACCAGCGTAACATCCCTCGTGATTCCTGACATATTGGCCGCCGGATTGTGCGGGTCTTCGTCGTCGAAGTCCCGGATAAACTCGTAGACCGGCCACTCGTCCTTGTTCTTTTGCTCCAGTTTCCAGTATAAAAATGAACCAATCGGGAAGTCTGACATCATAGAATCAAACAAGCGTTCGATCCGCTCAGGTCTCCATACAAATTCCCGTTGGATTGCAGGAAGGTACAGATCACGATTCAATTGTCGGATAAGGTCGCTCACGCGAACCGGTATGTATTCCATACTTGCCCCCCCCCAACGCCCGGCATTTGCCGAGGTTGTCTACGCCAAAGAAAGAAAGCAGCGCGACCTTGCGCCGAACGAAGGAACTGCCCTCCGCCCATTCCGCGATGTGGTCCGCGAAGGTGTCAAAGACACGGGTGGCAAAGTAGAATCGAAAAGGCCGTATCACCTGTAACTGCCAGCGGCATCCAAGGCAACGCCAGAAGCTGACAGCTGACATTCTCCCATATGTACTCGTCTACCGCTTGGGCAAGCATCGACACCGAGACTTCGCCCGCCGAAGCGGTAAGCGCCGACATTGTGTTGCTCTTTCTGGGCCAAGAACATCCTGGGGAACAATGTCTCGTTGAGACACGCTGGCCAACCTAAATAATTGATTTTGCATTGATTCTTGACAATAGGAAAATATTCCTGTTATACTGTTTGCTGCAAGCTGCGTCGACCGACGGGGCTGGGCCAGACACTAACAGGAGCTTTGACATGCCTTTGACAGATCGACCCGACACACCATGTCGGCACCGCTCAAATCACACCTTAAGGGGCCCTCTGGGCCCTTTGTCATATCTGGAGGCAAGACAATGAATGTCGCCTCCGAAACCACCCGATCGTTGATCGTGTTTGGCCGCGATGAGACACGCAAGCCCCACGCCTCGGTGTTCCTGCTACCCGAGGTCGAGGCGGCGGAAAGCGCAGCGAGGCTGATGGGGATGCACTCGCACCGCGTTGAGCCCGGCGAAGCACCCGAGATCGTCATGCGCCTTCCGGCTGGCAAGCTTTTCGACAGCGGCAAGGCTTTCGTGCCGTTCGTCAAATCGGAGGTTTACAGCCGTATCGCGGCGCTTGCGGGCGTCGCTGACGAGCGCGACGGCGGGCCGGGCGGCGACAAAGCCGCCGACAGCCCCGAAAACGCTTCAGCGGGCTCGCCTGAGGCAGTGGCGGCCCGTGGCGGGGGCGATGGTGGCGGCGGTGCCGCTGGCGGTAACGATAGCGACCTTTGGGCGAAGCTGGCCGTCGGCGATATGGTGCTGGCATCGGAAGGACCCGACGAGGGATATTTCGAAGCTCGCATCATGAAGGCGAAAGCCAAGGGTATTTTCACGCTCAAGTTCCGCGATTACCCGGAAGCCCCGCAGGTCGACCGCAGCTACTACCAGCTCGGCCTGATCCACCCCCGCCAGCTGGCGAAGAAATAAGCGGCCTACAAACGGGCCGGGTTCGATCCGGCCCGCCACCCCTTCAGTCACACATCCATTCGAAGGAACCACCCATGACATGCTCAACAGAGCGCGTCGGTCGGCTAACGGCGGCTGATCGAACCGCGCGTATTCGGACTCTAAACGACCAACTGCGCCAGACCGGCGCTGGTGGGCGCATGGTGATGACCGCCGGTGTCGCCGCGCTGCCTGCGCAAGAGATCGGCGCTATTCTGCTGGCCATCGCCAACTTCGACGCGTTCGACGAGAACAACGACCCCTATGACACCCACGACTGCGCTCTGTTGTACGTCGGCGATCGGCAGCTATTCTTCAAGCTAGACTACTATGACCGCGCTCTGGCGAACCTATCGCCTGACGCCTCGGACCCCGCAGTCACGATCCGGGTGATGACCGTCATGCTGCCGGAGGAGTACTGATGTTCTCCCCTGCACAGGGCACTGGGGCGCAGTTCCTCGCTCGTCTAACCCACCTTCGGCTTTCTTCCCGACGAAAGCGGCGACGGCTCACGAGCCCCCGTCGGAGGTTCGGTCAGAAGAGCCGCAGCCGGAACGGCAAGTGCCTTCGCCAGAGCTTCCAGCGTATCGGTCGTTACGTTTTCAGAACCGCGTTCGACGCGACCGACATACGAACGATCGATCTCAGCCGCCAGCGCCAGCCGCTCTTGCGACAGCCCGCGTTCGACACGCAGCTTACGGAGATTCCAACCAATGATCTTGCGCACGTTCATCGTGGGCAAGAAGGCAATACAAACGGCTTGACAATCGACGGACCAATAGTCCCCTATTTCCAATTTCGGGGGATTGCACCATTCATGTGCTTGCTTGGGGGAGTGAAATGAAAATCGCAGTTGGAATTATCGGAATTCTGCTTGGCATGATTTCGATGCTGCAGTCCTGCGCAGTGGCGACGGGCGGAAGCATTGCGGCCAATCATGATCTGGCGGGCGCTGGCTCGGTTGGCGTTCTCGTGGGTTTGCTGTTC
>NZ_RZPW01000018.1:0-23410 GCF_003998455.1 Mesorhizobium sp. M7A.F.Ca.CA.001.08.2.1
CTGCCCCTCAGGGCTCCGAACCGGCTTGAAAACCCTGACGGCGGCCGTCCCGCGGTGTCGGTAGCCTTGCGCCGGGGTCTTCCCGTATAGGAATTATTTCCTTGACTGGTGAGGGCAGCTATGCTACATTTTTGCCTATGGTGCTGATTTGCGCCAGTGACCCGCCGCCCATGCGGGTTTTTGCGTTTGATGTTCATCAACCAACGAAGGCCCCGAAGCGTCGTGGGCCGGATCGTTGCCCTGCCACGACCATCGGCGGGATTTTCACCACCCCCTCAGGCTGATAGGCTCGGCCAATCCCGGGAGGAGAGAGCGATGCCGGTCAATCTCGACGAGCTGAAGAATGCCAGCAATCTGCGCGGACGCGGAGCGCGAGCGGGCGGTGTCTTCGTCGCACCCGTCGATGGTAGGGCGCATGTCTCTGGCGAACGCAGCGTGCCGCTGCTCGACAAGACCATCCCCGCGCTGTTTTCCGAGACGGTCAGCAAATATGGCACGCTCGACGCCGCCGTCTTCGTCGACCAGAACAAGCGCTTCACCTGGAGCGAACTTTCGGACACGGTGGATGCGCTGGCCGCCGGCTTCCTGGCACTGGGCCTGGCAAAGGGCGATCGCGTCGGCATCTGGTCGCCCAACCGCTGGGAATGGCTGGTGACGCAGTTCGCCACCGCCCGCATCGGCCTGATCCTGGTCAACATCAACCCGGCCTATCGGTTGACCGAGCTCGACTATGCGCTGAACAAGGTCGGCTGCAAGGCGCTGGTCACCGCTGCCAGGTTCAAGACGTCAGATTATCTCGGCATGATCGAGACGCTGGCACCCGAGATCGCCAAGGCCACGCCGGGCAAGCTCAAGGCACAAAAACTGCCGGCGTTGAAGATCGTCATCCGCATGGGTGACGAGAACTCGCCCGGCATGTTCAATTTCGGTGATGTGCTGGCCATGGCCGGGCGTGACGAGCATGACAGCCTCGACCGCATCTCTGAGAAGCTGAAGCCGGGCGAAGCCATCAACATCCAGTTCACCTCAGGCACCACGGGAGCCCCCAAGGGCGCGACGCTGACCCACGGCAACATCGTCAACAACGGCAACTTCGTCACTTCGGCGATCAAGCTGACCGCCGACGACCGGCTCTGCATACCAGTGCCGCTCTACCACTGCTTCGGCATGTCGATGGGCACGATGGGTTGCGTCTCGAAAGGCGCCACCATGGTTTTCCCGGGAGAAGGGTTCGACGCCGGCGCCACGCTGAAGGCGGTGGCTCAGGAACGCTGCACCGGGCTCTATGGCGTACCGACCATGTTCGTTGCTCTGCTGGATCATCCGGATTTTTCCGCCTTCGATCTCTCCAGCCTGCGCACCGGCATCATGGCCGGTTCGCCATGCCCGATCGAGGTGATGAAAAAGGTGGTGTCGCTGATGCATATGGAACAGGTGACCATCGCCTACGGCATGACCGAGACCAGCCCGGTGTCGTTCCAGAGCGGCGTCGACGACCCCCTGGAAAAGCGCGTCTCGACCGTCGGGCGCATCCACCCCCATGTCGAGGTCAAGGCGGTCGATGCCGACGGCGCTACAGTTGCGGTCGGCGTACCGGGCGAGCTTTGCACGCGCGGCTATTCGGTGATGAAGGGTTACTGGGACGACGACGACAAGACCCGCGAGGCGATCGACGCCGACGGCTGGATGCACACCGGCGACCTCGCCACCATCGACGCCGAGGGCTATTGCAACATCGTCGGCCGGGTCAAGGACATGGTCATCCGCGGCGGCGAGAACGTCTATCCCAGGGAGGTCGAGGAATTCCTCTACCGCCATCCAAAGGTCAAGGAGGTGCAGGTGTTCGGCATTCCCGACGCCAAATATGGCGAGGAGCTGTGCGCCTGGATCGTGCTCAAGCCCGGCCAGATCGCCACCGAGCAGGAGGTCAGAAACTTCTGCGCCGGCCAGATCGCCCATTACAAGATCCCCCGCCACATCCGCTTCCGCACCGAATTGCCGATGACGGTGACCGGCAAGCCGCAGAAGTTCTTGATGCGCGAGGCGATGGTGGAGGAGCTGGGCTTGGTGACGCAGAAGACGGCGTGAACGGGTGAACGCTTCGATCTGTCGGTGCGCGAATGCAGCCACGGTTCGCAGCAGCGTGCAGGGGCTTGCATGAGCGGTTTCGGACGTTCGATGACTTCATATGCGATGCCGCTGGCCGCCTTGGTCATGGCTGTCGCCGTCAGGGCAGGCGGGCTGTCGGCGGACGAAGGTTCGCTGGGCGTCAGGATACTCGTCGGAGCGCTTTCGAGTGCGATCATGTTCACCACCATTTTCGTGGTGCTCGACCACGCCGAGGCGGTGGCTCGGCGTGTAGGAGAGCCCTACGGCACATTGGTGCTGACTTTTGCCGTGACGGCAATCGAGGTGTCGATCATCGTTTCCATGATGCTGCATGGAGAGAACAACCCTACGCTTGCACGTGAGTCCGTCTTTTCAACGGTGATGATTGCATCTACCGGCGTCGTCGGCACGTGTCTCGCGCTTGGCGGCTGGCGCCATCGCAAGCAGGCAATTGTTCGACAAGGGACCAGCGCATATTTGGCGGTTCTGATCGCGCTGACCATCATGACGCTTATTCTGCCAACCTACACACAAGCTACGGGGCCGGGCACATTTTCGGCAGCTCAACTTGGCTTTGTGAGCGTGCTTTCGGTGCTGCTTTATGCAAGCTTCGTGTTCGCGCAGACCGTCCGCCACCGGGAAGACTTTGTCGAAGGGCAGGCCCACGGCGTTTCGCTGCGGACTGCCCCTCACGAAAGCGTCTTTGCCGGCGCATTGCTGCTTTTGATCGGCCTGATCGGCATTGTCATGCTCGCCGAGCAGGTCGCGGCAAGCGTCGAAGATACGCTCGTTGCCTACCAAGTGACCCAGGCTGACAGCATTGTGGGGGCAATGATCGCCGGGCTGGTGTTGATGCCGGAGGCCATTTCGGCGGTTCGCGCTTCACTCAACAATGAGCTGCAACGCGGTTTGAATGTCGCGATGGGTTCCGCTTGCGCCACAATCGGTTTGACAATACCGGCGGTCGCAGCCGCCAGCCTGCTGACGGGCAGAGGGTTAACCCTGGGGCTTCCAGCGACTGACACAGTGCTTTTGATTTTAGCGCTCTTCATATGCAATGTGAGCTTTAGTACTGAAAGAACAACATTCTTGACGGGCGCTGTCCATATCGTGGTATTTCTTACATATATATTTCTTATATTTGTGCCATGAAAATTTGGCTCGGGCTGGCAATTGGATGCGGCACGAGACAGCCGCCAACGGACTGCTTGGGTTCATCAGCCTGGAAGCCGACAGCGAGCTGCAGACGACCGCCCTTTGCCTGAGATGACGTTTCCGCTTCCGCGCCGAATTGCCGGTGACGGTGACCGGCAAGCCGCAGAAGTTTTTGATGCGCGAGGCGTCGGGATCATTCCCCGTCCAGACGCCGCCATTGTGAAGAGTGGGTCGTTCAGCAAGTGACGCAGACGCGTCAGGCGGGCCGACAAGGCCGATTGGGTAATGTTCAGTCTCGACGCCGCATGGGTGACGTTCCGGTGCTTCAACAGCGCGTCGAGTGTCAGCAGCAAGCCAATGTCGAAATCCGATAGCCGTTTTGTCAATGGGACCTCGAACCAGCAGGGGGGACCTCGAAACAGCAGGCGCTATTCAATCGGTGGCAATCTCTAGCACGGTTCCGGAGATTGAAGGACATGCGGCTCCAGTCAATCCTGCAATGGCTTCGAAGTTTCTTTCCCGCCCGGTCGGGTTATTGAGGTGACGGCAATCGGGACGGCTGGTCCGGGTAGCCTTGACGACAACAAGACCCGCGAGGGGATGATGCCGACGGCTGGATGCACATCGTGGAACGTCCGGTTTCGGTACGGGGAGACCAAGAAGCGAACCGGTGTCGAGTGCTCAGCCGGCATATGCTTCGCATTAACGAGGTTCAGCCTCGGACGCCGCAGCCGTCCGTGCCGGCTTCAGTTGCCAGAATGATCTGACGAGAACATCGTCGGCATAGATCGCGTCATCGAATTGGGCCTGCCCAAGCGCTTGGACCATTGTCGGTCGATCCCCGAGCAGCGAGACGCCAAATGCAGCCTTGCCATTCGGGAGCGGCACGCCTAGAGCGTCCAAAATAGTCGGGAATATATCGACCACGCTCGAAAGTCCGGCATATGTGCTGGGGCGAATGCCATCGCCCGACAGGGAGAAAAAGTTGCGTCTTTCAAACCTGTTCAACTGATCCGTCACCGTGCTCGGCGCGCTGAGGTGATCGCTTTGCAGCACCAGAACGGTATTCGCCATCAGCCCTTCTGCCTCGGCTTTGTGAATGAAGTCCGCGATGAGCATGTTCGTGCATTTGACGGCATGGAGAATATTGGGGGCTTGCGGAGAAAGTCCGGTCTTGCCGATGCATTTGTCCGTCAGATAGCCGTCCATCGCGTGCCCACCACTGACGGCGATCGTCAGCGCGAGCGGTTTGCCGTCTCGCTGCGCGCGCCGCAAAATGTCGAAACTCATATCCAGAACCTGGGCGTCGCTGGCGCCAAAAGTGCTGCCAGACCCGGCGACGGCAGCGACCACTTCCGATCCCCCAAAAAGCGATGAGTAGCCATGGGTGGCATAGAATGCCCCCTGACCGGTGAAGCCGAGTGGCCAACCGGAAACGAAGCTCTGCCGATAGCCCCGCGACTTCAGGACGTCGCCCAAGCAGGTCAAGCCTGGCAGGAACTGCGAATTCTCCTCCAGATACTCGCGGGTTGTGAAATACGACATCAGCAGCGGCGTTCCACAATTCGCGGCGACCATGCCCGCGATGGAATTGTTGGTGTAGGCCAGCTGCACCATGTTGGTCGCTGAGAGGCTACGCCTGTCGAACTCGAGCAGCGGACCCATGACATCGCCAAACGTCGCCTCGTTCATGTAGGTGCGTTCGGCGCTCTCGATGAAGATATGTATGAGGTTCTTCGGCACGGCGGTTACGGACGCCCCCGCGGCCGGTTTCGTCAACGAGGTAATATCGACGAAGTGCTTGGACAGGAAATCATGCAGCGGGTTGAGATGGACCGCCGCCGCGATCGGGCGCGTCAGCATCGGGTTTGCCGCCAGGAAGAACGCCATCAGGGCGACGTCTAATCCCCTTGTCAGTGTGCCGCGCGCCTTTAGCGCGCCGAGACCGAGAAGCACGACCAAGATGACCAGTATCGTGTTTCCGGTGTTCATCAAACATTCAAGAACGACGCCGGGGGTAAGAACCCCGGCACCGACATGCATGAACATCGCGGCCCAATCGAAATAGCCGAAAACGCTTTCGAGATAGACATAGAAAAGAAACAGGAAGCAGGGGATGAGCGATAGATAGATGCTGAACCACCTGCGTCTTGGCCAATTTGTCTTGGCGCTTTGCTGACAATCCAGCAACAGAAGCGCCCACAGAGCGCAAAGGCCAAGGATGACAAGCAGCCTTTTCTCCGAGAGATTGATTAGCGATACGAGCCAGGTGAGCGAGCCCACCGTCGCGGCGCTAACCAATGATGCGATTGGCCTGGAAGAAACCGCAGGAATTCCGCGCATGCCTTGCACTCGAACGGTGATGTCCGAAGTGAATATCGAGAACCATTTAAAACTATACTAAGGAGATGCAGAAAATTTTTCCTCATTGAACGATCTGTTAAGTTAGAAAAAGCTAATGTCGTAGGGCGAAAGCAACCTGCCTTTTAGGGTGCCGGACAGCCATAGAAGGCTGGTCCGCCGTGATGTTCTAAGGTAGGATTAAAGCCTTCTTGGCGGGAGTAATGCTTGAGTGATACGAAATCCGGCTTTAGACGGCGTCAGGGCACTCGCCGCGATGCTGGTTGTCGTGCATCACTCCCAGAGCCCATGGATGCCTGGCGGCTTCATCGGCGTTGACATCTTCTTTGTCTTGAGCGGATTTTTGATCACGTCGCTCTTGATGCGAGAGGCCGACAGTACGGGCACCATCGCGATCGGAGCGTTTCTGCTGCGCCGCTCAGTTAGGCTGATGCCGCCCCTTGTTATGTTGCTTGCCGCAGCCCTGATAATTGGGCCGCTATTCTGGCCGGACGTCCCTATTGGGCTGATCGTCGCTATCTCGATTCTGTATCTCGCGGACTATGTAAGTGCGCTCCATGGCGTCATTCCCCTGCTTGGTCACACATGGTCGCTTGCGGTCGAGGAGCATTTCTACCTGATCTGGCCGATGGCGGTGCTGGGGCTGGCAAAGCTCGCCCAAAGGTCAAGGATCAAGGCGCTTGCGATAGCGTTCGTCGTGGCAACGCTTTGGCGGCTGGGCAATGCTTATCACTACACCGAGTTCGAGATGACTGCTTTCCGTTTCGACACTCGGCTCTCTGGTCTGCTGTTGGGCGCATTAGTGTCCGTTTCGGGCATCAGCCTCAAGGGTCGGCACGCCAATATCGTAGGGCTGTCGTCTTTGGGTGCGCTTGTGGTTCTTGCGTTCGTGGCAACACAAGAGCCTGTATCGACCGCCTATCTGCAACCGCTTATCGACATGGCGTCGGCCGGCCTCGTCGTGTCGCTGCTCAACAATGAAACGATGATAGCCCGTGCTTTTGCATGGAGGCCGATCGTCTATATCGGCATCATCTCGTATTCGGTCTATCTATGGCACTATCCGATTTCCAGAGCGGCGTTGATGTACACCAACGACTGGCGCATGGTCCTTGTCGTGACGCTTGTACTTTCGCTTGCGATCGCCGCACTGTCTTGGACCTTCGTCGAAAAGCCGTTTCAGTCATGGCGGCGAAATCGCTTCGCTATGGTCTAATCCGGCTTATCCGTCGCCCTACGCAAATGCGGCTTCAACACCTGAAAATCCGGAGCTTCACTTCCGCGATCACGGAAAAGCACATACACGACTGCAACCGAGCATCCGAGCAAGCTCAGCGCCCGTCTGCGGTCCCAATCAATCTGTGGCACAATGGCCGGTTTCAGGAAATGGCAAAGCTGGTCGCAACGTCAGCGATGCTGCACAAAGTTGCCATCTAAGGCCGAGCCTGTTTAAGTCGTCATTGGGGAATAGAAAACTTGGCGGTTCTATTATGCCAATCGCGAAGGCGCGGGCCATGCCCGCGCCTTCGCATATTCAGCCTTCCAAAGAGCTCAGTCCTTCTCGAAGATGCGCGCCTTGGCGACGACGCCGGCAATGGCGCCGCCGATCAATGGTGCCACGATGAACAGCCAGAGCTGGCCGATCGCCGCAGTTCCCGAAAACAGTGCCGGACCGATCGAGCGGGCCGGGTTGAGCGACGTGCCGGTCACCGGGATGATGGCGAAGTGCAGCCCTGCCAGCGTCAGGCCGATGACCAGTCCGGCGAACGCCGTCGAGTGCTTTTCGGCCGTGACGCCAAGGATCACGGTGACGAAGGTGAAGGTGCCGATCACTTCCCACAGGAAGGCCGAACTGACACCCCATTTCGTCACATCCCAGCCATTGGCGCCGAAACCGGTGGTGTGTCCGCCAACCTGGCCGGAGACGATGATCCACAACGCCAGTGAAGCAAGGACGCCGCCGATGACCTGCGCGATCCAGTAGGGGATGACGTCCTTGGCCGGCAGCCGGCCGGCAAGGAAGACGCCGAGCGTCACCGCCGGATTGAGATGCGCGCCCGAAATGGGGCCGATCGCATAGGCCGCGGCGATGAGGCCGATGCCGAACGCCAGACCGATGCCTTCTTGGCCAAGCGGCAGCGCGCCGCCGAAGCCGCCCGTCACCACAGAAGCCGTACCGATGAACACCAATAGAAATGTGCCTAGAACTTCCGCCAGATAAGTCTTCATTGCCCTCTCCTCGTGTCGATCCGCCGGTTCACCTTTTCGCGCCGCGAATCACAATCGGAAGAGTATTCGCAACCAGAAAAGTTGGAAAGCAGAGCGGTTGTGCCGGCCGACCTGCTTGTGCGCGCCGGTTGCGCGCTCTAGAGCAGGGCCGGAATAATTTTCTGCGTGACGGAACAAGACAATGCGACTGGGCGGAAGGCTGGCTGCGGCCATCGAAGTGCTGGAAGACATCGGCCGGCGCCACCGGCCGGTGGCGGACGCGCTGAAGGATTGGGGCCTGTCGCATCGCTTCGCCGGCGGCGGCGACCGTGCGGCCATCGGCAACATCGTCTATGACGCCTTGCGCCACAAGCGTTCCGCGGGCTGGCTGCTGGGGCAGGACACGCCGCGCGCCATTGGCTTCGGCGCCCTGCTGCTCGAATGGGGGCAGACGGCACAATCGCTCAACGACGCGCTGGATGGTGACAAGTTCGCACCGCCGCTGCTGACCGCCGCCGAGCTTCAGGCCATCGCCGACCGTCGGCTCGCCGATGCGCCGGACGCGGTGCGGGCGGATGTTCCCGATTGGTGCGCGCCGCTTTTCGAGCGAGCCTTCGGCCCAAGTTGGGCCGACGAGGGCGCCGCACTGGCGACACGCCCGCCGCTCGACCTCAGGGTCAACACCTTGCAGGCCAACCGCGACAAGGTGCTGGCCGAACTGACGGGAACCGGCGCGAAACCCGCGGCAATCGCCCCGCACGGCATCCGCATTCCGCCGATCGACGGCGATGGCCGGCACCCGAATGTGCAGGCCGAACCGGCCTTCCAGAAGGGCTGGTTCGAGGTCCAGGACGAAGGCTCGCAGATCGCGGCCGCCCTTGCCGGGGCCGAAGCCGGCATGCAGGTGCTGGATTTCTGCGCCGGCGCCGGCGGCAAGACGCTGGCACTGTCGGCTTCGATGGAAAATCGTGGCCAGATCTTTGCCCACGATGCGGAGAAAGCACGGCTGGCGCCGATCTTCGACCGCATCCGTCGTTCGGAAAACCGCAATGTGCAGGTGGTCACCAAGCCCACGGAACTCGCGCCGCTCGGCAACCACATGGACATCGTGCTGGTCGACGCGCCCTGCACCGGCAGCGGCACGTGGCGGCGCCGCCCCGACGCCAAATGGCGGCTGACGCAGAGGCAGCTCGATACCCGCAAGGGCGAACAGTCGGCGATCCTCGATGCGGCCAAAGCCTATGTCAAACCGGGCGGCCTGCTGGTCTACATCACCTGCTCGGTGTTTGATGAGGAGAATGGCGAGCAGATCGCGGCCTTTCGGGACCGTAACAGCGGCTTTGTTCCCGTCGACCACCGCCAGCTCTGGGACAGCCGTTTTCCCGGCCATCCGGCAGCCGCGCGCATCGGCGCCAAAGGCGACATCTCGCTGTCGCCGGCGCTGAGCGGCACCGACGGGTTTTACTTCTGTGCGTTGCGCAGGTCGGCCTGAATCCGATCGGATGTCGCCAATTCCTGACGGATGCGTGGCGCCAGCCGGCAGGCCAGGCCGATTGTGCAGTGCAGCAAAAGCATTTGCCTGCCGTCCATGCCTCTGCAATAAGCTTATCCGCATAAAGGAAGGCAGCGGCCATGGCAGCAAAGATCGTACCCGCCCCGGACTATGAGGATCGCGTCAGGACCTCCTTCGCGCGCCAGAAGGCGATGGCCACGATCGGCGCCGAACTGACGCTGGTGACGCCCGGCATCATCGAGATCGAGATGCCCTATTCGGCGGCACTCACCCAGCAGCACGGCTTCCTCCATGCCGGCGTCATTTCGACGGCGCTGGACTCGGCCTGCGGCTATGCCGCCTTTTCGCTGATGCCGGAAAATTCCGGCGTGCTGACCATCGAGTTCAAGGTCAACCTGCTGGCGCCGGGCAGGGGCGAGCGCTTCCTGTTCCGCGGCTCGGTGACCAAGCCAGGCCGCACCATCATCGTTGCCGACGGCCAGGCCTACGCCTTTGCCGCCGACGGCGAGGCCAAGCTGATCGCCACCATGACCGGAACGATGATGACGGTGGTCGGGCGTGATGGGATAGAAGGGTGAGTGGCCGGTTCGCCGCAGGCGAATTCATCGTGCCGGTGGCACGATGAAAGGCCACGGACGCCGGGAGCTGCCGCAGGCAGCGGGTCCCGGCGAGCGGCGGCGCAGATAAGCAGGTGATCGGGCGGAGAGGAGCAAATCATCATGACCGATAAAATTCGCCGCCTGTCGGGCAAGGACGTTCTCTTCGTCATGGCGGCACAGGCCGAATATGGTCCGCATCTCAAGCAGCTGTTCACGCCATTGATGACAGGTGTCGGTCCGGTCGAGGCCGGCGTCAGGCTAGGCGCTGAACTCTCCTGGCTGAAGTCGCAAAAAACCCTGCCCGACCTCGTCGTGTCGCTCGGCTCAGCCGGCAGCCGGACGCTGGAGCAGACGGGAATCTACCAGGCGGTTTCGGTCAGCTACCGTGACATCGACGCTTCGCCGCTCGGCTTCGAGAAGGGTGCCACACCCTTCCTCGAGCTGCCGGTGACCGTTCCATTGCCCTTCAAGATACCTGATATCAAGCAGGCGACGCTATCGACCGGCGGCGCGATCATCACCGGTGCGGCCTATGATGCTGTTAACGCCGACATGGTCGACATGGAGACCTTCGCCTGCCTGCGCGCCTGCCAGTTGTTCGACATTCCGCTGATCGGGCTGCGCGGCATTTCCGACGGGGCGGCGGATCTCAGGCATGTCGGCGACTGGACCGAATATCTTGAAGTCATCGATGAGAAGCTGGCGGAGGCCGTCATGCGGCTCGAACAGGCCATCGGTTTGGGCACGCTTCTGAAAGATTCGCCGCATGAAGACGCCAGACCGCTCTGAAACTCGCAACCCATTGCGTCGACTCATTTCTTTCTCTAAACGCTCGCCATGAAAACAGCCAATCATCCCGATACCGTCCTGATTGTCGATTTCGGCAGCCAGTTCACCCAGCTCATCGCCCGCCGCATCCGCGAGGCCGGCGTGTTTTCCGAGATCGTGCCGTTCCAGTCGGCCGAAGCGGCATTCAAGCGCATCAATCCAAAAGCCGTGATCCTGTCCGGCGGCCCGGCTTCGACCGGCGATATAGGCAGTCCGCGCGCGCCGCAGATCGTCTTCGACGCCGGCGTGCCGGTGCTCGGCATCTGTTACGGCCAGATGGCCATGTGCGTGCAGATGGGCGGCGTCGCCGAAAGCTCCGACCATCGCGAATTCGGCCGCGCCTTCGTCGAGATCCAGAAGGACAGCCCGCTGTTTGAGGGCCTGTGGGCGCCCGGCCAGCGCCACCAGGTGTGGATGAGCCATGGCGACCGCGTCATCTCCTTGCCCAACGGCTTCGAGGTGTTCGGCAAGTCGGAGGGCTCGCCCTTCGCCATCTTCGGCAACATCGAGCGCAAGATGTACGGCATCATGTTCCACCCCGAGGTGGTGCATACGCCCGACGGTGCCCGGCTGCTCAGGAACTTCGTCCACAACATCGCCGGCATCGAGGGCGACTGGACCATGCGCGCCTACCGCGAGCACGCGGTCGAGGCGATCCGCAAGCAGGTCGGCAAGGGCAAGGTCATCTGCGCGCTGTCGGGCGGCGTCGATTCCTCCGTTGCCGCGCTGTTGATCCACGAAGCGGTCGGCGACCAGCTGACCTGCATCCTTGTCGACCACGGCCTGATGCGCAAGGACGAGGCCGCGGGCGTGGTGGCGATGTTCCGTGAGCACTACAATCTGCCGCTCATTCTGGTCAACGCGTCGGACCGTTTCATCGACGCCCTCGAGGGCGAGTCGGATCCGGAGAAAAAACGCAAGACCATAGGCCGGCTGTTCATCGAGGTGTTCGAGGAAGAGGCCAAGAAACTCGGCGGCGCCGAATTCCTGGCGCAAGGCACGCTCTACCCCGACGTGATCGAAAGTGTCTCCTTCACCGGCGGCCCCTCGGTGACGATCAAGTCGCACCACAATGTCGGCGGCCTGCCGGCGCGCATGAACATGCAACTGGTCGAGCCGCTGCGCGAACTGTTCAAGGACGAGGTCAGGGCGCTGGGCAAGGAGCTTGGCCTGCCCGAAAGCTTCATCGGCCGGCACCCGTTCCCAGGTCCGGGTCTTGCCATCCGCTGCCCCGGCGGCATCACCCGCGAAAAGCTGGAGATCCTGCGCGAAGCCGACGCCATCTATCTCGACGAGATCCGCAAGGCCGGCCTCTACGATGCCATCTGGCAGGCATTCGCCGTGCTGCTGCCGGTGCAGACGGTCGGCGTGATGGGCGACGGCCGCACCTACGAGTTCGTCTGCGCGCTGCGCGCCGTCACCTCGGTCGACGGCATGACGGCGGATTTCTACCACTACGACATGGCCTTCCTGGGGGCTGCTGCCACCCGCATCATCAACGAAGTCCGCGGCATCAACCGCGTCGTCTACGACGTGACGTCGAAGCCGCCTGGAACAATCGAGTGGGAGTAGGGGGATTAGGCGGCGATGGTGTGTTGTCGCCTCCGCTGGAGTTAGCGCTGATTGCCTGACAGCACTCAAACGTGATCGGGCACGAATGTAAAGCATCGTCGGAGCCGTTTAGAGCCTTGGCATATGACGTGCAATACGCGGGTTTGAGCGAGCGACGATGGCTCGGCTGAAAGTTGGCTCGAACGTACTTTGCGGACCGCAAGGGGCGATAACTTCTGGCAACCGATTCGGCATCGGGCAGCGCGTTGGCTGTTTCCAGGAACATCCTTGACTGGATTGCGTTTCCTATTCCGGACCTTTCCAAAACAGGGAGAACGGTGTCATGGACTGGAACCGCGTGGAAGGAAACTGGAAACAGGTGAAAGGCAAGGTCAAGGAGCAGTGGGGCAAACTCACCGATGACGACCTTGACCGCATCGCCGGCAAGCGCGATCAACTCGAAGGCAAGATCCAGGAGCGTTACGGCATCGAAAAGGACCGCGTGCGGCGCGATGTCGATGATTGGTACGGGCGGCAGGGTTGGTAGGCATGTGAGCCCCGGCTGTGGCCATTCCAGGACGCGGCCCAACAGTCCGGCAGGACCATGCGGGCGCTGAGCCTTGTCGTCGGTTGAGTTTTGCAGCAAGGATTTCGTACTGTGGCTGAAAATATCTCTCGCAAGCAGGAGCAACGGGGGACAAGAAGAATTGTCACGTGGGCGATCGCAGTTATCGCCGTGATTTTTCTTGCTCTACTGGCTATATTCGTGTTCGGCCCGTTGCTATGACTTTCATGGCGATGATTGAGCTGTCTCCGATCCGGGGATGATCGGGCATTGGTCGGGGACGCGGGCAGCGGCCACCAGTGAGCAACTATGCTTCAGGCGAGGGCATGCGGCCAGCGCTGCTTCCGCGGCCGGACGACGCCAAGGCGGCGCACCTATATCGACCGCCGTCGCGCGGCTAGCCGGTCTGCAGTGCCGGCACAAAACCTGTTTCACAAGAATCTTGCTGAACACGATTTCGCCGGGAACATATCAGGAAAGGATTGGTTTGGTGGCGGTACACCCAACCAGGAGATCCACCATGATCGTCAAACTTCTGTCCGCCGCTGTGCTCGCGCTCACATTGGCCACATCGGCAGTGGCACAGTCGAACAGTTCCGGCTCCAACAGCGGTTCGGGCTCGAACGACGGCACCGGCGCTACGTCTGGAAATACCGGCGGCAACAGCGGCACCGGCTCTGGAACGTCCGTGAATCCTTCCGATCCGAGCACTACAAATTCGACAAATTCCACAACGAAATCAGGTGGTATGACTGACCGCTGCAAAGATTCGGCAGGCAACGACATCGACAACAACACCGCGACCGGCACGACAACATCGAATGTGCAGAACTGTAATAAATGAGCCGGCTCCTCAATCCGTTGCCGGACCAGTGCTTCGGCAGCGCATTGAGCGCTGAGAGCGGTAAGCGCAGATGAACCGGCAGGCCGCCAAGCAAGCGCCGCCCCGATTCTGGTGGTTGGCAGGAGCATCGGCGGCTGTCGTCATCGGTTTTGCCGTCTTTGCCAGCGGTTTGGTTCGCAGCAACAGTCTGCGAGAAACCACGCTTGTGCAGGCGATCGGCGGCGACCCTCAACGAGCCATCCCGGCCATGATCCGCAACGGCTGTGGCGGATGTCACGAAATCCCGGGGGTGCCCGGCGCCCGTGGTACCGTCGGTCCCTCCCTGCAGGGCGTCGTCGAAAGAGGATATATCGGGGCATCGCGAGCCAGCCCGGATGCGATGATGCGCTGGATCAGCAGAGCGCGGGACGTAGACCCGAACACGGCCATGCCCAATACAAATCTGTCGCCTCAAGAGGCGCGCGACATCACCGCCTATCTCTATGCGCGGACATGAGGCGCACTGAACTGGTCCGACGGCGCAGGCGCCTTGCCAGCAGAAGCAGCAGCCCAAGCATCAACACGGCGGCGCACGCCACAAGTGATTGAGCCGCCAGAACCATGATTGTCTGGCCTGTTGTCGAGCCGGCCCGCATCTGGCGTATATCGGCCGCGGTAACGCTGACGTCGGGATTTCCGAACCGAGCGGTGACGTAATTTGCAAGGGCTGCCACCTGGCCATCGTCCAGCCAGCCACCGAAGGCCGCCATCGATTTACGCCCCGCCACGTCGCCAGCTTTGACGCCTTCAAGGATGGTCATGGCGACATCCTCGGGCGTGGCCGCGCCGGGGGTGCTGTTGCGGGTCAAGGACGGATAGGATCCGTCTGACGATCCGCCTCCGTTCGCCCCATGGCACGTCGAACAGAGCGATCGATAGAGATCATCGCCGGCTGCGGTCCCGCTGCCTTGCGTCATCCCTTCGGTTCCAGCATCGCCGTCGACCGTGGCCGCGTTACCCCATGAGAAACGCGGCTGCTTTTCGTCTCCCGATTGGGCGGGCACGTCCCTGAGATAAGCGACGATGGCCTGGATATCGTCATCGGAAAGATGTTGCAGGCTGTTCATGACCGTTTCCGCCATCGGCCCGCCGGCATAAGCCTTCCCGGGCACGGCGCCGGTTTTGAGAAATCGAGACAGCTCTTCGTTGCTCCAGCCGCCGACGCCTGCGATCTTGTCGCTGGTAATGTTGAAGGCCTGCCAGATGCCGGCGGTGCCGCCGGCAAGCTTGTGGTCTTCATCCATGCCGAACGTCGCATTCCTTGGCGTGTGGCAGGCACCGCAGTGGCCGAGCACCTCGACCAGGTAGGCTCCCCTGTTCCATGCGGCGGTCCGGTTCCGATCGGGCGTGAAACTGCCGGTATGCAGGTTCGCGAGCTTCCACAGTGCAACTGTCCAGCGCTGGTTGAATGGAAAAGGCAGGATGTTTCGCGGCTGCGGCTGGGAGATCGGCGGCTGCGCCAGGAGGTAGGTCCGGATCGCAAGCACGTCCTCGCGGCTCATCGCGGCGAAGCTGTCATAGGGCATGGCGGGATAGAGATCGGCTCCATCGCGCCTGATACCTTTCCGCACGGCCCGCACGAACTCGTCCGCGGAGTAGCGTCCAATGCCCGTGTCAGGATCAGGTGTGATGTTGGTCGAGTATACGTCGCCGAAGGGTGTCGGCACGCGATAGCCTCCAGCGAACGGGCGGCTCGGATTGGACGTGTGGCAGCCGATGCAGTCGGCCGCTCGGGTAAGGTATTCACCCTTCTGGATTTCGCTCGCCCGCAGCTCAGTGCAAAGCGCCAACGATGCCAAGACGAGCGCGACCGCCCGGGAGGTGACGGCCGGGAATGGAATGCCCGCGGCAGGCCAAGGCGGGCACCGGCGGACGGCCAATCTCCGGGTCTTTGACTTCGTCACAGTTCGCACCCGCTGAAGATCAGCCCTGCCATCAGTTGCGCCAGCAAGATGAGCGTGAACAGCGCCCCGATGCCCACGGAAGTCCTGGCAAGGAATGCGCGCGTGCGCGCCTTCAGGGGCGGAACCGTACCATGTCCGCGGTCATGAACGGCGTGCCACGACAGCAGCGCGCCTGCCAAGGCGACAGCGGCGCCTGTCAACGAGAACAAGGCAGTGGGACGAAAGCCGGCGTGGCATTGCCAGGATGCAATCGAATAATCGAGCTGCAGCGTTATTGCCCACGCAACTGGTCCGCTGACCAGGCCTGCCCAGGAAACGCCGGTACGGATCGCCTGCATCTCACATCCTCGGAGCCCAATAGATAACAAGATAGAGCACGACCCATGAGACGACGACGAAGTCCCAGTAGAAGGCGTTGTCCGAGACGTCGCTGAAGCGGCGGCCTGCCTTGCCTTTTTGCGTGAACATGAGAACCGCCAGGACGATCGTGTCGCCGACATCGGTAAGGAGATGCGTCGTATGCAGCCCGAGCAGGAACCAGACGATCGATCCGTAAGCGTTCTGATCCCAGGAAATCCGCAGAGCCGGAAATTCCCAGATGCGAACGATCAGCGGAAGAATGCCGACGATCGACATGACGACCATGCCAAGGCGAACTTTCGCCAGGTCCTGGCGACGTGCCCAAACCTCGATCATGTGGTTGGGCACGACGCTCGCAACCAGAATAACCAGTACTGCCGTCCCCGGCAGCAGATCTGGCGCAGGGGCCCCAATGGGCCAATGCCGGGCCAGCACGGCCAGATAGAAGTAAGTGCCTATCGCCAAGGCAAAACCGGTTGCCTCGAGGGCAATGAAGGCAAGGGTTCCCCACCACATCGGGCTCGCTGACCCGAAATCGTATGTGGGCAGGTGACTGACGTCGGCGACGGGGCGGTGCCTCATTCCTCGTCCTCCGGTTCGCCTTTCGGCCAGAACCAGCAGATGAAGCCGATCGAAACCGGGATCGCTCCCCAGACCACCGCCCACGGCGTGTATATCGAACCGAGAAATGCGCCGCCGACTGCGATGGCCGACAGCAACGGCCAGATCGAGTTGTCAGCCGATGGTACCCTTACTTGCGGCATCGCATCGGCGACCGTACCGGCGAGCACCTCGCGGGCGTCGACACGCAGACCTTCGACCACTGGGAGCACATCGGGCTCGGCCCAAAGCGGTTCGCGGTGAGTTACCACGGGCAGCCGCGAAAAATCGTAGGAGGGCGGCGGCGACGTCGTCGCCCATTCGAGCGTGCTCGCGCCCCAGGGATTGTCTCCTGCAATGCGGCCGTTGCGGAGGCTGAGAAAGAGATTCAGGAAGAAAAGCGCGAAGCCCGCGAACACCACCAGCGAAGAGAGGCTGATGAAGAGGTTCATCTCTCCCCAGCCGCTCGCCGGCGGATATGTATAAACGCGGCGCGGCATGCCTTGCAGACCGAGAATATGCATGGGGAAGAAGGTGAGGTTGAACCCGAGGAAGACGAGCCAGAAATTCCAGCGGCCGAGCCTCTCGGACAGCATGCGTCCGGTGATCTTGGGAAACCAGTAATAAACGGCGCCGAGCAGGGGGAAGACGGCGCCCCCGACCAGCACATAATGGAAATGGGCAACCACGAAATAGGTGTCGTGCACCTGCAGGTCGAGCGGCACCGAGGCGACCATGACGCCGGTCAGGCCGCCGATCACAAAGGTGAAGATGAAGCCGAGAACGAAAAGCATGGGCGTGGCGAAGATCGGCCGGCCGCCCCAGATCGTCGCAATCCAGCAGAAGATCTGAACGCCGCTCGGAATGGCGATCATCATCGAGGAAGCGGTGAAGAAGCTCTCGCCGAGTTGCGGCAGGCCGGTAGCGAACATGTGGTGCACCCACAGGCCGAAGGAAAGAAAACCGATCGCGATCAACGACAGCACGATCCCGAGATAGCCGAACACCGGGCGGCGAACGAAGGTCGGCAGGATCGCGGAAACGAAGCCGGTCGCCGGAATGAAGATGATATAGACCTCGGGATGGCCGAAGAACCAGAACAGATGCTGCCACAGCAGTGCATCGCCGCCTGCTGCGGGGTCGAAAAATTTTGTGCCGACCAGGCGGTCGAGGATCAGCATTGTGCTCGAGACCATCACGGCCGGCATGGCGAACAGGATGACGAAAGCCGTAACGAGGACGGACCAGACATAGAGCGGGATGCGGTCGAGCGACATGCCGGGGGCACGTTGTTTGAAAACTGTCGCGATGATCTCGACCGCTACCGCGAGGGCGGACACTTCGGTGTAGGTCACCATCTGCGCCCAGAAATCGGGGCGCTTGCCGATGCCATATTCGGGTCCGGCGAGCGGCACATAGGAAAACCAGCCGGCATCCGCACCGGTTTCGAAGGCGAAGGCGATCCAGATCATCAGCCCGCCGGAAAGATAGACCCAGTAGCTGAATGCATTGAGCCGCGGAAAGGCGACATTGCGAGTGCCGATCATCAGCGGCACCAGGTAAATGGCGAAAGCTTCCATCACCGGCACGGCAAACAGAAACATCATCGTCGTGCCGTGCATGGTGAACAGCTGGTTGTAGAGATCGGGACCGATATGGCCGGCCTCAGGCTGGGCAAGCTGGAAGCGCATGGCGAGCGCTGACAGACCCGCAAGGATGAGAAACAGGAAAGCCGTCACGATATAGCGCCGTCCGATCAGCTTGTGATCGACCGTGACCAGCCAGCCGTAGAAGCCTTTCGGCGTTCGCCAGGCATGCGCCAGAAAGGCGCGCAGTCTCACCTCTTCGAGACCGGTGTCACGGGTGCCTTTCAGTGCCTCCTGAGTGTGCTCGGTAGGCTTTCCCGCAAGGCCACTCATTCGAGGCTTCCGAGATAGGTGACGACCGCGTTGAGATCGTCGGCGCTAAGGGCAATGCGCGGCATCTTGGCGCCGGGCTTTATCAACTGTGGATCGGCGATCCAAGCGGCGAGCGCGCCAGGGGTCATGGCGAGCGTATCCGCGGCCAGTGCGCGTCGGCTGGCGAGATGAGTTAGGTCAGGTCCCACCGTTCCGCTGGCAGGCGTGCCTCTTATCGTGTGGCAGAGCGCACAGCCGGTGGACAGAAATGCCTGTTGGCCGCGGCGCTCTTCGTCGCCGCCAGGCGCGGATGCGACGGCGTTTTGCCTGGATTGCCATGCTTCGAACGCTTCGCGGCTTTCCGCGATGACGGTGATGGCCATATGGGCGTGCTGATAGCCGCAGAATTCGGCACACTGGCCACGATAGATGCCGGGCTTATCGGCGATGAGTGTGAGCTCACTCGGCCGGCCCGGAATGAGATCGCGCTTGCCGGCAAGGTTCGGCACCCAGAAGCTATGAATGACATCGAGCGAATCGAGTTCGACCTTGACCGGTTCGCCAACCGGGACATGGATTTCATTTGCCGTGACGATCGATTGGGACGGATCATCTCCGGGATACCGAACCTCCCACCACCATTGGTGCCCGGTGATGCGCACGGCAAGCGTTTCCGTTCCGCTCAGCGAAGCAATGGATTTGCCGGCGAAAAAACTCGCTATCGTCATCATGATGAGCACCAGAACGGTCAACGCAATGGCGCTGCCGACAGCGCGGGTAAATCGGCGCTCCTGACGAGAATCGATCTCGAGCGGCGAGCGCGTTGTCTCGGACAGGCGACGACGCAAAAGCGCTGCCGCCAGGATCAACATGACAAGCAGCCACGTGGCCACTGCGATTGCGCTGAAAGACCAGATCAGATCAAGGATTCTCCGGGCATTCGCACCGTGTGCATGGAGGGCCGATTGCCTGTCGCCGCATCCTGCCAAGGCCAATATCGGCGCTGCGCTGATCGCCCTCAAACGCCGTTGCGCGGCCGTTCCCTGAACGGTGCCAGGCAAGATTTGCCTAGGACATGTGGGGGCAAGCGACATTCGCGGTCGTGTCAGCCTGCGAGAGCTGGCCAACGGACTCATGCACCTCGCCATGAAGGATCCACCATCGTTGCCAAGGCCATAACGCGGCTGACTGAAAAAGGATGCTTGGCAACACCGCCCGGCTGAAAACCGACGCGAAGCGGTGCGGGTTAGACGATGCGCAACTGCTGGAAAGCCTGTTGCCGCCGACCGCTCGTTTGAATCCAGAGAGCGACCAGGAGCAGTGCGGCCCCGCCATAGATCAGGCCGGCGGGAATCCACATGACCAAGCCTGCAAGTTGCTGGTCCTCGAGCGGGTTGAGCCCCCATAAATCCGAGCCGATCGCATTATCCGGATACCACAGCCTGGGCGAGACGACGAGCAACACCCCGAGCAGCCCGGTGTGGAGGGAGGTGAAGAAAAGATGCATCACGGCATTGCCGCAAGCCTGCTCGCGGCCAAGGCCAGGCAGCAGCACCCACCAGAACAAAAGCCCGCTACCGAGGAAACTCGCGTGCTGGGCATAATGCAGGAAGCCCTGCTGGAGGGCAGCCTCGAACAGCGCCGGGACATGCCAGATCCATATCGCGGCTCCGTGCAGGACGGTCGCGACCACAGGACGGCTGATGAACGCCCAGACCGCCCGAAGCGCATTTGCATGTCCGGCCGCTCCGAATATCTGGCGCAGCTGTACCGGCAGGGCCCACATCATCGCCGCCGTCGGGCGGGAGGCAACCAGCAGAGGCGCTGCGACCGCCATCAGCAATTCGTGCTCGATCATGTGCGCCGCAAACACATGTTCGCCCAATGCATGGATCGGGCTTACAAGGGCGAACGCCAGGACGGACCAGCCGGCAGCAAACAGCAAGGCCTGCCGCGATCGCAAGCGACGTCCACGTCCGCTCCGTCGCCACAGCCGGCCAGCGCCGGCAACATACAGCAAAAGGATTGCCGCCAGTGGCAATGTGATGGGTAGCGCCAGAGTCCAACCAGCCTGCGGAGCGCCGTTGCCATAGCAAATCGAGGTCGAAAAGAGCGCGTCGAAGCTCATGATCCGCATCCGTCATCCGGAAGAGCGCGGGTTCATCTGGAAAGATTCAGAATGAAGCCACTGAGGCGCGCTGTTCCACCTCCCTGCGCCGCCTCTAGGCATCCATCATCGATTTCGCCGGCTCACGGGCGATATTTTCTTCTATGCGTTCGTGTCCCGGCGTCCGCGGCAGGGCCTGGCGGAAGTTCTTGGCGTAGTCTGCCGGCATTTTGGGCGGCATCAGCGGCTCATAGGCATCTACCAGCGCTTCGATCACGACAGGGCCTTGCGTGGCGAAAGCCTGGTCGAGAACCGTCTCGATCTGATCGGGCCGCTCGATGCGAAAACCCTTTGCGCCCATTGCTTCTGCCGCCTTGGCAAAATCGATCGGCTGCAGTTCGCAACCGAATTGCGGGTTGCCCAGAAACATCATCTGCTCCCAGGCGATCTGATTGAGCATGTTGTTCTTGATCACCAGAACCTTCAGCGGGATCTTGTAGCGCACCGCCGTCGAGAATTCGCCGAGCTGCATGGCAAAGCCGCCATCGCCGACGATAGCGGCGACCGGTCGACCGGGAAAAGCTATGCCGGCAGCGATGGCGTAGGCCAGACCGCACGCCATCGACGCCAGCGATCCGGACACCCCGAATGCCTGGCCGCTGCGAAGATCGACATGGCGGGCGGCCAGCTCCGTATTCTGACCGGAATCCGTGGCCAGCACTGTGTCGTCGGCCAATCTTTGTCCGAAAGCCCGGGCAATCGCTTGTGGCTTCAATGGTTGCGCCTGCATGTCTTCCGACTGCCGCATCATCTCGCGCCATTTTCTCATGGTCTCCTGGGAACGGCGCAGGAATTCATCCGAGGGCTTTTGCGTCAGGCGCCGGTTGAGCGCGCGCAATGTCTCTGCCGCGTCGCCGACAAGGCCGGCCTCGACTGGAAAGCGCAAGCCGATCCGTTGCGCATCGCAGTCGATCTGGACGCCACGGGCCTGTCCGGGCTTCGGGTAGTATTCGATGTAGGGAAAGGTCGAACCGATAATCAGCACCGCGTCACAACTCTCCATCGCTTCTTGCGAAGCCAGGGTTCCAAGAATACCGATCCCGCCGGTGGTGTAGGGATGATCGTCCGGCAGCACCGCCTTGCCCAGCAAGGCCTTCGCGACAGGCGCCTGCAGCAGGCGCGCCGTATATTCGAGTTCGGCTGCCGCGCCGATGGCGCCGCGTCCGGCCAGGATCGCAACCCGCGAAGCGTCATTGAGAATGGCGGCGGCTTTGTCGAGCTCAACGTCCAGCGGTACGCTGTGACCGGCGAACATATCCTGCGGCGTGTGCGCCGGGCGATTGCGCTTGGAGCGCTTCGACGGATCACGCTCCTGCTCCTGGATGTCGCTGGCAATCGAAAGATGGGCGACGCCCTTGCGCGCCAGCGCCGTTCGACAGGCAAGGCTGGCGACGTTTTCCATATGCGCGGCGTCGGCAACATGGGCGTTATAAACGGAGACATCGTTGAACACGCGCGTCAGATCGACATCCTGTTGCGTGAACGTCTCGATCAGATCGTGGAACTGCATGCCCGTAATCGCCAGCACTGGAGCCTGGTCGAGCTTGGCGTCATAGAGGCCGGTCAGAAGATGTGTTCCGCCGGGGCCGGACGTCGCAAGGCACACGCCCAGCTTTCCTGTCCACTTGGCATACGCACATGCCATGAAGGCAGCCGACTCTTCATGCCGGACCTGAACGAAGGCAATTTTGTCGCGCCGCGTCCGCAACGCTTCCATGACCCCGTTTATGCCGTCTCCCGGCAAGCCGAACACCACCTCCACGTCCCAGGCGACGAGTGTGTCGATCAGAATTTCTGCTGCATTCGGCATGTCAGGGTAGCTCCGGGTGGATGGTGTCCGAACCGGTGAATCCCGAGTTGGTTCCTTCGTCGCAATAAATCGTGACAGGTTTCTGGGGCGATCTTCCTGGGGCGGTCTATTCGATCTGCTCGAACGTGCATTGCCGTGGCGCCTTGTCGGGGCGCCAGCGCAGCAGTTTGGTGCCATGGCGAAACCGATTGCCGGTGACGTGGTCGAAGCGGACCTCCACCACCAGTTCAGGTTCCAAAGGCTCCCATTGTCCGCTGCGCTCCGTGCTCCAGCGGCTCGGGCCGCCGGGCGCCTTGCCGGTGAATCCGGGCTCTGACCGCAGCCCTTCCAGCCGGCGCGTGAGCGCTCCTCTGTCGGTCCTGGCGATGGTCGACGTGAAGCCGACGTGATCGAGCTTGCCGTCGTCATTGTAGAGGCCGAGGAGCAGTGAGCCGACCTCACGGCTATCCGCGAGATAGCGGAAACCGCCGACAACGCAATCGGCGGTGCGCCTCGGCTTTACCTTCACCATCGCACGTTCGCCGCACAGATAATGCTCGTCGAGCACTTTGGCCACGATGCCGTCGGTCGATGCATGGCCGGCCCCGTTCAGCCATCGAGCCGCCGTCGCTGCATCATAAGTGCACTTCGACAGGCGAAGATCCGGACTGTTCGAGGAGGTCACGAAGTCCTCGATCGCTCGCCGCCTTTCGACAAGTGGTTTGCCCGTGATGACCTCGCCGCCCGGCCTGGCAAGCATGTCGAAGAGGATCAGACTGGCAGGCGTCTGCGAACTCAGTTTGCGGATTCTGCTTTGTGCCGGGTGAAGACGCATCTGCAGCGCCTCGAAGGAAAGCTCACCGTCCACCTCGATGACAATCTCGCCGTCGATGACGAAATGCCCGCGCTTGAGGTCACGC